>NZ_JBAMDI010000130.1:0-29318 GCF_036961695.1 Pseudomonas sp. CGJS7
CCTCGCCCATTCGGGCAACGCCATGACCGTGGTGCTGCTGGTGTTCGCCGCGGGCATCTTTGCCGGTATTTTCTCGGGTACCAAGATGGTCGATGCATTGGCCCAGACGCTGGTGGACTGGATTCCGGAAGCGTGGAGCCACTGGTTCCCGCTGGTGGTGGCGCTGACCAGCATGCCGCTGACCTTCGTGCTGTCCAACGACGCGTACTACTTCGGCGTTGTGCCGATCCTGGCCAATGCCGCGGCCGCGTACGGCATCGACCCGGTGGAAATCGCCCGCGCCTCGGTGCTTGGCCAGCCGGTTCACCTGATGAGCCCGCTGGTGGCCTCGACCCTGCTGCTGGTGGGCATGGTCGACCGCGATATCGGTGATTTCCAGAAAGCCACCTTCAAGTGGGCCGTGCTCACTTCTCTGGTGATCACTGCGCTGGCACTGCTGACGGGCGCCTTGTCCTTCATGGTTTGAAGCACTCAGGGCGCCGCTTGCGGGTACGGTGATATCCCGCTTCTGGAACTATCGTGCTGTTTCAAGCAATCGATTTTGTCATTTTACGACCCCTCTCCAAGCCCCATTGAGCTGCATAAATCAAAGGTTTCAGGGCGCGTCGGGATTTCTCGCAAAAAGCACTGATGGCACGTTGACTCTCCCCTTAGGGGGAGACTTTAGACTCCCGGCCCCCGATAGATCTGGCCTTAAAACAGCTTTTTTTGGCCCGATGACTTTATTCATTCAATGCGGCTTTTGTAGGGAAACACTCAATGAATAATCCGTTGGAATTGGACAGCGTTATCAGCAGTACACAGGATATTCTTGCGCAGTTGCTGGTGCTGGATAGGGGCGACGTGACAGAGCACAGCAGTATCGTTGACGACCTCAGCGCCGACTCGCTGGACATCGTCGACCTGAGCTTCCAGCTGGGCCGTCAGTACGGTTGCACCTTGCCGAAAACCAGCGTGCTGGATCACGCGGTAGCGGTGTTCGGCGACGCCACCCGGTTTGTCGAAAATGGCCGAATCACGCAGGACGGCGTGGCCTTGCTGGAGCAGAGCCTCAGCGCTTATGCGCCGGGCCAGCTTCACGTGGGCATGCAGCCGGGCGATGTCTTCTCGGCCACCACCGTGCGGAACTGGGCGCAGCAATGCCATAACGTGTTCAACCACCTCCCCGAAACCTGCCCTGAGTGTGGCGCGGCTCATGCCCAACTCAATGAACGCCAACAAGTGGTGTGTGGCGGTTGCAGTGCTCGCCTGACCCCTCTGGACGGTGACTCTATCTCGCGTCTGTTGGTTGAGCAGTACGCGGCCGCCCAGTTGAAGGCTTCGGCGTAGGGGGTGCCTTGATGCAGGCCCGAGAGGTTCTGGTCACCGGCTATGGACTGGTGGCTCCCACGGCACTGGATGCGGCCTCGCTGTTCACGACGATCAGCGAAAACCGTTCCTGCATTGGCCAGCACCCGGCGTTTGTCGAACTGGGGTTTGCGAACCCGGCGGCCGGATTTATCGATGATCAACAATGGCAGGTCATCGCGGCGGCCTTTCCGGGCGACCTGCAGACCACC
The DNA here is from genome assembly GCF_036961695.1 of Pseudomonas sp. CGJS7. Classification (NCBI taxonomy): domain Bacteria; kingdom Pseudomonadati; phylum Pseudomonadota; class Gammaproteobacteria; order Pseudomonadales; family Pseudomonadaceae; genus Pseudomonas; species Pseudomonas sp. CGJS7. The sequence goes on from NZ_JBAMDI010000130.1 coordinate 1,560, forward strand.
TCCCGCCAGGAATGGCTGGCGCATTACGTGGCCCGTCAGGCGCTGGCCCATGCCGGGTTGGCCGACGGCGCATTTGCCCGAGTCGCCAGCGGTATTTTCGTCGGGGCCAACAAATATTGCGTGAGCAGTGATTTGCGGGACGCCAGCCGTTACATGGACGATCAGGGGCGGGTCGATCTCGACCAGTTCCTGGATAACCACACCCTCAGCGGTGGGGCGTTCGCCCGGCGGGTTGATCAGCAAACCCGCCATCTCGCCGAATGGCTGGGTGTCCGTGACCATATCTCCACGCATTCCGATGCCTGTGCCGCCGGCACCATGGCCATCGGCAGTGCCTATCGGGCGATCGCCCGTGGCGAGATCGACCTGGCGTTGTGTGGCGCTGTGGAGTTGATGGCCCATGAATTGTCCTACTACAGCTTTGATGGGCTGGGCGCACTCTGCCAGCGCGTGGACTTTTCCCCACAAGAACAGAGCCGGCCGTTCATGCCGGACCGCTGCGGTTTTGTGCTGAGTGAAGGGGCGGCGCTGTTGGTGCTGGAATCCCGCGAGCATGCCGAGCGTCGTCAGGCCTGTTCGCTGGGCCGGGTGCTGGGGTACGCGAATCTGTGCGAGGCAGAGAAAATCACCTCCAGCAGCCGCGACGGCAGCAAGTATGCCGCCTGCATGACGGCGGCCCTGGCCGATGCCGAACTGACCAGTGCGGCTGTGGACCATGTGAATGTTCACGGTACGTCGACACAGGCCAATGACCGTTGCGAGGCCCTGGGCCTGGTGCAGGTCTTCGGCGAAACCCTGGAGCAGATGACGTTCACCGCCAACAAATCTGCCATAGGGCATTCGTTGGCCGGCAGTGGTGCCATTGAGGCGGTGCTGTCGTTGATGAGCATTCAGTTGGGCGTGGCCTTGCCGACCCTCAATTTTCAGCCGGAAAAATCCGAGTTTCCGGCGTTGAAATTCCTTTGCGAACCGTTGCAGCAACCGATCAATGTCGTGCTCTCCAACTCCTTTGGGTTTGGTGGCGTGAACAGTTCGTTAGTGCTGGGCAGGGCATGACATGACCAGATCCAATTCAACCGCTGTTTATATCACTGCGGCGTCGGTACTCAACGCCGCCGGTACTGAATGTGCGCCTCGTGACAGTCAACCTCAGGCCGCGCAACCCCTGGATTTCGACCCGGCACGTCTGGCCCATTGTGTCGCAGCACCCGCCTTGCCGGCGGGTGTGTACGACCGCAGACTGTCCCGCAGCCTCGAGCCTCAGGGCGCGCGCCTGCTGTATTGCGCCGGCCGTCTCGCCGAGACCTTGCGTGGGCTGGAACTGCCCGACGAGCGGATCGCATTGATCGCTGCCATTCCGGAAGTGGATGGCCCCAGTTCGTGCTGGGATGCAGTGCAGGCCATTGGCGCACAACCGGCAGATCTGTTGGCGCAATTCTTTGCCCACACACCGCCGCTGCATGCGCTGATGATGCTCAACAGCAGCGTCATGGCCCACGCGGCTGAGGCCTTGCGTTGCAAGGGGCCCATGGGCGGTTTTTGCTCCCAGGGCAATGCGGGGCTGGATGCTTTGATGGAGGCCGCTGCCCATCTGAGCGAAGGCCGTGCCGATGCTGCCGTGGTCGTCAGCAGCAGTCCGAACATCACCCCGGCGTTGTACCTGCGTGACGCTACTCACCCACCTGTGAACCCCGGCCCGTGGGTTTTCGGCGAAGGTGCTGCGGCACTGTTGCTGACGACCAACCCGGGCAGCGGTGCTCGATCTGCGTTGCGTATTGCCGGGTTTGCCCGTGGTTACAGCGCGCAACCCGAGCGTGGACTGGCGGTTGGTCGCGACGTCATTGAGCGTGCTTTGAGCAACGAAAAACTGTGCCTCAACGATATCGGGCAAGTCGTCGCCGATGCACAGGATCCGCAGATTGCCGCGTTGTTTAGCCTATCGGGGCACACCCTCGAACACTCCAAGGCGTTGCTAGGCGACTTGGGCGCCAGCGCCCTGCTCAGCGAAATTGCTGTGACCTGGGCACTGGATTGCAGCCGTTACACGCTGTTGCTCGAACATAGCCGAGGCGGGCATTGGGGCGCGGTACTGCTGGCCAGAACGTCGTCGGACACAGAGACAATGGAGAGTTACCCATGAGCCCCACACGGATCGTGATCACGGGCATGGGCGCCGTCACCGGCTTCGGTTTCGAGTGGCAGTCCATGTGGCAAAGAATGTTGGCCGGCGAGCATTGCATTCGGCCATGGCAACCGGAAGGCGTCGAGGCGGGTGCGTTCCCCGTGCGTTACGCAGCGCCCGTGGATATGGGCTTGATGCCGGCACACTTGAAAGACCATCCGGCCTGGGGATTGTCGCTGGAAAAACGCACCCGCTTTGGCTGGGTCGCGGCCACCCAAGCCATTGCCGATAGTGGTCTGAGCCCCGAACAGTTGCGTGGCGCGGCGGTATTGTCAGCGTCCGGCGCACCTGCTCATCGTTTGCAGGACATGCTGCTCAGCCTGGCGGATAACCCGGCGCAGGCGCCGTCCTGGGCTCAATTGATGGCGCGACAGGCGCAGGTCGATCCTGACAGTTCACTGTGTCAGAGCAACGACCGCCTTGCGCGGGTGATTGCCGATGGCATCGGCAGTGAAGGCCCGGTGATCAATGTCAGCAGCGCCTGCGCGGGAGCGTCCCAGGCCATCGGCAACGCATTCCAGATGATCCGTCGCGGCGAGATCGAGCTGGCCATTGCCGGGGGCGCCGATTCGGTGCTGAGCCTGGACACCATGACCGCGCTGTATCTGCTCGGCGCCGCCAGCAGCGAACAGCGTTGGGGCACCGAACTGTGTCGGCCGTTCGACCGCCATCGCAGTGGCTTGATTGCGGGTGAAGGTGGTGGTTTCGTAGTGCTCGAAACCCTCGAACGGGCGCTTGCCCGAGGGGCAACGCCGTACGCCGAAGTGCTGGGTTTCGGCAGCAGCCTGGATGCCTACAAAATCACCGCACCCGACCCGCAGGGCCGGGGCGCGGTGCTGGCGATGCAGGCGGCCCTGACGGATGCCGGGCTGGCGCCGCAACAGGTCGATCTGATCAATGCCCACGGTACCTCGACACCCCTCAACGATGCCGCCGAAACCCTGGCGATCAAGACCCTGTTCGCCGAGCGCGAACATTATCGGCGGTTGCTGGTGACGGCCAACAAATCCCAGTTCGGCCACCTGATTGCGGCCGCCGGAGCACCGGAGTTCATGCTCACGGCCCTGGCCTGCCGGGATGATCGAGTCACGCCGACCCTGAACCTGCAGGATGCCGACGAACAATGCGACCTCGACTACTGCGCCCACCAAGCGGTCAAGCGCAAGGTCGACGTTGCCCTGAGCAACTCCTTCGGTTTCGGCGGCCTCAACACTTCGCTGGCGCTGGGCAAGTACCGGGAGGCGCCGCGATGAAACAGGCGGTCGCGATTGCCGGTGCGGGTTGCGTGTTGCCCAGCGGCTGGGGTGTCGAGTCTTTCTGGGCGGCCGCAACCGAAGGGCGCAGTGCAATTACGGCGCTGAACGCCCGACGGTTCAGCAGCGAACGCGTGGTGGCGTTCGGGCAAATTCAGGATCAGGACCACCAACGCAGCCGACAAGACCTTGCGCAAAACCTTCAGCGTTACTGCACGCCGGCAGTGATCTGGGGTGTCAGCGCGGTACGTCAGGCGTTGGAAGAAGCCGGCCTGGCCGATGAGCAGCCGGATGTCCGTTTCGGTTTGTATTGCTGTCAGGGCGGCTACACCCATCCGTCTCTGGAATCCTATGCCGAGTTGTTGCACGGCTGTCGGCAGGACGGCGTCGCCGACATGGCGGCGTTCGCCAAACGGATCCTGCAAGACCGTGCCCAGGACCCTTTTCTGGTGCTCAAAGGCTTGAGCAACTGCTTGCTGGGTGTCACCAGCCTGGCGTTGAAACTGGTGGGCGAGTGCAACGCCTATATGCAAGGTGTCGCCGGCAACCTGGCAGCCTTGCGTGAGGCTACGGCCGCTTTGCAGGATGGCCGAATTGACGCGGCAATCGTTGTCGGCGCGGGCAGCGAGCTGGATGCCCTGGCGCTGTCCGGGTTGGTCCAGGCGGGTGTCATCAGCGCCAACGGCTCGAACACGCTGCTGCCGTTTGACCTTCGGGGCACTGGCGGCATTGCCGGGGAGGGCGCGGCAGCGCTGGTGCTGCGCCGGCGCGAAGACCTGCCGGCCGGTCCTCAGGCGTGCCTCGCCGACATGACGGCCCATGCCTCCCTCGGTCGCTTGAGCCTGCCCGACAGCCCAACCGATGTGTTGGTGTGCAGCGGCACCGGCGATGCGCACAAAGACCGCGTGTTGTGCCAGACGCTGGCCCTTGCGCGCGCCTCGCACATCACCAGCGGGTTGGCGATCAACGGCATTCTCAGCGCGGCGCCGAGCCTGGTGGATCTGACTCTTGCGCGTTGCGCATTGCTGGCCCAAAGCGTGCCGCCGATTGCCGGTTTGCAGCAACCAGTGGCGAACCTGCCGTTCATTCAGGGCGCGCCCCACGCCGCGAGCCTTGCGCATTGCCTGGTGCTGAACCGCGACGACAACGGATTCAGCGCCGCCTATCAAGTGCTCTACAGCGCAAAGGTCACTCAGGACTGCCGCTGACTACCGCCTCTTTTTTACTTTCAAGGGATATGACTGTCATGGATTATCGCGATTTCGTTCGGCCCAAATTCGTCGGCCTGCTCCAGGCACTGGGCCTGGAGTGTGAATTTGAGCGCGCCCTCGGTAGCCAGTTGTTCTACCGCAACCCCAAGGGCGATATGGTCACGGTCACCGACTTTCTCGGCGGTTACGGTGCGGCACTGTTCGGCCACAACGACCCACAGTTTGTCGATCAGCTATGTGCGCTGCTGCGCAGCGACGTGCCGTTCAACGCACAAATGTCGATCCGCGGTGCGGCCGGGCAATTGGGGCGAGCGCTCAGCGACGCCTTCAATCGAGAACTGAAGAACACCGAACGTTATATTTCGACTTTCTCCAACAGCGGCGCGGAGGCGGTGGAGATCGCCGTCAAGCACGCGGAGTTCCGTCGCCAGAAGAGCCTGCAAAAGCAGTTCGACGACATCGATTTCACCCTGGCCAGCCTGACCGCCAGCGAACACGCTTACCGCGAACTGGATGTGGCCGACCTCGACCTGCCTGCAGGTGTCCTGCCGGCCACCCTTAACAGCGTGACCTTGCGTCAGGTGGTTGAAGCCGTTCGCCAACACAACCTGGCGCAGTTGCACATCGAACCGGTATTCGTCGCCCTGCGCGGCAGCTTCCACGGCAAATTGGTCAATACCGTGCAACTGACCTATGGCCGTCAGTACCGCGCGCCGTTTTCCCGTTTTGGTCTGAACGTCGAGTTCATCGACCCACAGCAGCCCCATCAGTTGCAGGAATTGCCGGCACGGCACACGCACCATTGGTTGAGCCTGCAATGGGACGGCGAACACCTGCACGTGCTGCAACTGCCGTTCAGTGCGATTACCGCTGTGTTGATGGAACCGATTCAGGGCGAAGGCGGTATCAACGAGTTCGCGGCCGAGTTCTATCTGGGGCTGCGCAAGCTGTGTAACGAGCAACAATGCCCGCTGGTGGTCGATGAAGTGCAGTCGGGTTTTGGTCGCGCCGGGACGTTTCTTGCCAGCAGCCAGTTCAACCTGCAAGGCGACTATTATTGCCTGTCCAAGGCCCTCGGCGGCGGCTTGATGAAAATCGCCGCGACGGTGATCCGCAGCAGCCACTACGAAGGCGAGTTCAGCTACATCCACAGCTCGACCTTCGCCGAGGACGACCCGTCCTGCCATATCGCGCTGTCGGCATTGCGCCGGTTGTTCGCCGATGACGACGCGATGCTCAAAGACATATGCACCAAGGGCGCCTACCTCAAAGCCTCGCTCAATGAACTGAAGATGGCCTATCCGGATGTGATCGCCGATGTGCGCGGGCGTGGCTTGCTGGTGGGGCTGGAATTGCACGATTTGAGTGTCAGCAGCTCGCTGGTACAGGCGTCGGCCCAGTACAATGATGCCTTGGGTTACTTGATCGCCGGTTACCTGTTGCAATTCGAAGCGTTGCGGGTGGCACCGTCGGGCAGCAACTCCAACGTGATTCGCCTGGAGCCGCCAGCCTGTATCACCCTGGGCGAAATCGACAAGCTGATCGCTGCCCTGCAACGGGTCTGCGACATGCTGCGCCGTGGCGATGCCTTGCCGTTGGCGGCGGGTATCTGCGCGGACTCGATGCCCGCCGTGCCAGCCCGTCAGGACGATTTTCGGGTGGCCGAGCCCGTTGAAAACAGGGATGCCAAGGTCGAAGTCGTCGCTCGGGTAGCGTTCATCAACCACCTGATCGATGCCGATATCCTCGGTGACGTCGATCCCTCGCTGGCAGCCCTGAGCCCGGAACAAAAACGCACGTTCATCAATCGCACCAAGCCTGAACGCCGCGCTGTGCCAGTCGGCCCGGTGATCATTCGGTCGCGCCTCGGCATGGCGGTGGAGTTCACGTTATACCCGCTGTGCATGGACTCGGATGCCATGGCCGAGTACATCCGCAGCGGTGACCTGGACAGCATTCGCGAAGAAGTCGGCAGGCGTGTCACCGATGCCCGCGCCGATGGCTGCAGCATCGCCGGCCTCGGGATGTACACCTCGATCGTCACCAACAATTGTCAGGCGCTGAAGATTGCCGACATGGCGCTGACGTCCGGCAACGCCCTGACCATCGGCATGGGGCTCGAAGCCATCGAGCAAGGCTGTGTACAGCAAGGTTTGGCACTTTGCGAGCAAACCGCTGCCGTTGTCGGTGCCGCCGGTAACGTTGCGTCGACCTATGCCTCGGTGCTGTCCGCCACCGTCGATCACCTGATTCTGATTGGCAGCGGTCGTGACGGCTCGGTTCGGCGCCTGGAGAAAACTGCGCAACAGATTTACGCCGACGCGGCCCGTTCGATCCTCAAAGGCACGGCCGAAAACGACCGCTTGGCCCAGCGACTGCTGACCCTTGATGGTTTTCGTGGCTTGTTGCACTCACATGGCCAAAAAGCCGACCTCGGTTTGCACATCGCCCGTCTGGTGGATGAGCGCCTTGGCGCGAACGCCTTCATCACGGTCACCAACGATCTCGACGCCATCAAGGGCGCACGGATTGTCCTGTGCGCTGCCAATGCGCCTCAGCCGTTCCTCGGTGCCGAACATTTTGCCGAGCGCAGCGTGATTTGCGATATCGCCGTGCCGCTGAACGTCCATCAAGACCTGCCGAGCCAACGCGAAGACGTGCTCTACATGCACGGCGGCATCGTCCAGACGCCGTTCGACGACGGCCTGGCGCCCAACGTGCGGGCCTATCTGAAAAAAGGTCAGCTGTATGCGTGCATGGCCGAGTCGGTGTTGATGGGCTTGTCTGGCATGAGCCAGCACGGCTCCTACGGGGATATCAGCCGTGAGCAAGTTCAGCAGGTCCGCGCACTGGCCGCGACCCACGGTTTCACCCTCGCGCAATTCAAAACTCAAAACTCACTTTAAGGAGCGGTCATGACTCAGAAAATAGCTGTTGTGACCGGCGGCAGCCGTGGCATTGGCAAGTCCATCGTGCTGGCCCTGGCCGGCGCGGGTTATCAGGTTGCCTTCAGTTATGTCCGTGACGAGGCGTCGGCCGCTGCCTTGCAGGCGCAGGTCGAAGGGCTTGGCCGGGAGTGCCTGGCCGTGCAGTGTGATGTCAAGGAAGCGCCGAGCATTCAGGCGTTTTTTGAACGGGTCGAGCAACGTTTCGAGCGTATCGACTTGTTGGTCAACAACGCCGGTATTACCCGTGACGGATTGCTCGCCACGCAATCGTTGAGCGACATCACCGAGGTCATCCAGACCAACCTGGTCGGCACGTTGTTGTGCTGTCAGCAGGTGCTGCCCTGCATGATGCGCCAACGCAGCGGGTGCATCGTCAACCTCAGTTCGGTGGCCGCGCAAAAGCCCGGCAAGGGCCAGAGCAACTACGCCGCCGCCAAAGGCGGTGTAGAAGCATTGACACGCGCACTGGCGGTGGAGTTGGCGCCCCGCAACATCCGGGTCAACGCGGTGGCGCCCGGCATCGTCAGCACCGACATGAGCCAAGCCCTGGTCGGCGCCCATGAGCAGGAAATCCAGTCGCGGCTGTTGATCAAACGCTTCGCCCGGCCTGAAGAAATTGCCGACGCGGTGCTGTATCTGGCCGAGCGCGGCCTGTACGTCACGGGCGAAGTCTTGTCCGTCAACGGCGGATTGAAAATGCCATGAGCCAGGTACGCACGATTGTGATTACCGGCGCGGCCAATGGTATTGGCCGCGCCGTCGCGGAAAATTTTGCAGCCCAGGCCGAGCACCTTTTGATCTTGCTTGATCGGGATCTGGCAACCTTGCAGAGCTGGGTCACCGAGGGCGAATTTGCCGCTCGCATCGAAACCCATCAAGCGGACATCGCCGATCTCGCCAGCCTGCAACTTCTGTTCAAGGGCCTGGCCAACCGGGTCGGCTTTGTCGATGTGCTGGTCAACAGCGCCGGGGTCTGCGACGAGAACGAACCCGAAGACCTCGACAACTGGCACAAGGTCATTTCGATCAACCTCAACGGCACCTTTTACGTCACCTCGTTGTGCCTGCCACTGATGGCCGATGGTGGGCGGATCGTCAACATGTCGTCGATCCTCGGCCGAGCGGGCAAGGTCCGCAACACCGCTTACTGCGCCTCCAAGCACGGCATCATCGGCATGACCAAAGCCTTGGCGCTGGACCTGGCGCCACGGCGAATCACCGTCAATGCCATCCTGCCCGCCTGGATCGACACACCGATGCTGCAAGGCGAATTGGCGGCTCAAGCGCGCATCGCCGGGATCACACACGAGCAGATCCTGCGCAATGCCAAGAAGAAGTTGCCCCTGCGGCGCTTCATTCAGGGCGACGAAGTGGCGGCCATGGTTCGTTATCTGGCGAGCCCGCAGGCTGGTGGTGTCACGGCGCAAAGCCTGATGATCGACGGCGGTGCCGGGTTGGGAATGTAGCCATGGCTCGACTGGGATTGAACCGCGGCCTTTTGGCCGCGCTGGTCAGCCTCGGCCCGCCAGTGGCGATCGCCGAGTGGTTGCCGGAGCATCATGAAGCGGAGATCGGCGTTGCCACGGCCGTGCGTCTGCACGGTGACGACCGGGTCACGCAAAAGGCCGTGTACCTCAAGTTCAGCCTGGAGGATGCCTGGGACAGCGGCTACTACAAGGCCAAGGGCCGAGCCCGTTACGACTTCCGTTATGACGGCAACAACCCATACAGCGCGCAAGCCCGGGATGATTACCGGGCCACTGCCGATTGGCGGCACCTTTACTGGGGGCTCTACGTCGGTGACGGCGAGCTGACGGTGGGCTGGCAGCAGGTGGTGTGGGGGCGTGCAGATGAATTACGGGTGCTCGATCAGATCAACCCGCTGGATTATCGCGAGGGTGTGATCGGTCTGTTGGAAGACAGCCGCATCGCCGTGCCGATGATTCGCCTGGTGCAGCCGGTCGCCGAGTGGGAGCTGGAAGCGCTGGTGATCACTGATTTTGTGAAAAACCAGGCGCCGGCCGTCGGCAGCGAGTTCGATGCACCGATCTTTGCCACACCCGATCCGCAGATGTTCGTGGTCGATTCGCGGCCCGGTTATGACGGTCACAGTGGCTTCGGTTACGGCGCCAGTGCCAACGGCCGGGTCGGCACGGTGGATGTCAGCTTCGTTGCCCTCAACGCCCGCCAACAGGACCCGGTCTACGCCGTCGAAGGCCAGACCGAAGAGGGCCTGATTCGCCTCGAGCGGCAATTCCCGCGCTATTCCATGGGCGGCGCCGGTGTGGCCATCGATGCCGGCCACAGCATCGTGGTACGCAGTGAAGTCGCCTACTTCGACAATTGGCGCGTCACCAATCCTTACCGCGCTTACGGCAGCGACCAGACGGCGATGACCAAGTCGCTGCTGGGCGTCGATTACCTATTGCGGGACTGGCTGATCTCGACGCAGTGGCAACATCAGCGGCTGCTCGACTGGCAGCCCGGCATGGTCCAGGACAAGCGCGACGACCTGTTCACCGTGTCTGCCGAAGGCTCGCAGTTCCAGGATCGCCTCAAGACCCGTCTGGTATTCGGCATGTCGCCGCCAGCGCAGGACGACAGTTTCGTTCAGGGGATCTTCACCTACAAACCGGTGGACTGGCTCAAGTTGGGGCTCGAAGTCGATGTGTTCTTCGGCAAGCCCGACCGCCAGTTCGGTGCGTACGACAACCGCGACCAGGTGCGCTTGTCCGCCGGTTATCTGTTCTGACCACACCGGTGCGGTGTGCGAACCACTCAAACAATGAAAAGGAAATCGCCATGTTGCCCATCTTCAAGACCCTGACTGTAAGCGCACTGCTGCTGAGCGCCGCTGCCGCCATGGCAGCTGAAACACGCACGGCCGACGAAATCATTCGCCAGGCCCGGGACCGCGATGACGGCAAGAGCTTCATGTCCCAGGTGTCCCTGATCCTGATCGACAAGCAAGGTAACAGCCGCATCCGCGAGTTCAGCTACCTGCAAAAGGATTACCCGGACAGCGACAAGTTCACCATGTATTTCTCCTCGCCGAGTGATGTACGTGACGTCGCCTTCCACATCGAAAACCCGCGCGAGGCCCTGGGCCTCGAAGACAGCCAATGGATGTATTTGCCGGTCAGCCGACAGACCCGAAGGATTTCCACCACCGACAAACGCGGGGCGTTCATGGGGAGCGACTACTCCTATGCCGACCTCGACAAGATTCGCGCCGAAGACTATCGCCAAACGCTGGTTGGCGAAGAGCAGTTGCAGGGCCGCGATTGCTACGTGATCGAGCGTGAGCCGGCGACGCCTGCCGTGCTGGCCAAGACCGGCTACAACAAGCTCAAGGTCTGGGTTGACAAGAAGAACTCACTGGTGCTGCGCCAGGACTTCTTCGATGTAAAAGGTGTGATGTTCAAGCAGATGCGCACCCTGAAGACTGAAACCATCGACCAGATCGACAGCATTACCCTCAGCGAAACCGAGGACTTCATCGCCGGTACGCGCTCTCAGCTGCGCTTCAACCAGTTGCAGTACAACGTCGCGCTGGACGACCGCCTGTTCACGCAGACCGCGATCAAGCGCGGGCTGAAAGCCGGCGACTTGCCGGAATACGCCGTGTCTGCCCGCTAAGCGCCGCTCCCGATTCATCTGGAACCCTCATTCATGGAAAGATACCTGAACTTCGTCGAGCGCTATGCGCGGGCAATTGTGTTCGTGCTGGTGGCGATCACCGCCTACTTCACCTACACCCTCGGCGCGCTGATGTCGGACACCAATCCGTATCTGCTCAAGGACACTCACCCGGCGCGCAAGACGATCATTGATTTGCAGCGCGAGTTCACCGGCACCTATGACTCGGTCATGGTGGCGCTGAACAACCCCGAGAGTGTCTTCAACACCACGTCGTTGAACGCCCAGTTCGAGCTGTCCCAGGCCATACGCCGGTTGATGCTGGCGAACGATGAGGACCGTGTCGAACTGCAGCGCATCGTCGGCCTCCACAGTGGCGACCCTGATGCTCAGGCTTTGCTGGTGCAGATCCTCGCCGAGGGTTTTTCGCAGAACAACTACGCTGCCGCCAAAGCGCTTCGTGACCATGGGATTGCCCGGAACTGGGACAGCCATGACCTGCAGTTTTTGAGGTTTCTTGCCGAGCGGCTCAACCCGATCCAGGAAATGGCCTCGATGGCTGATCTGGAAAACATCAGCTTGAGTGCCGATGGCGAGTTGTGGATCCACAAGACCCTGCACGCCCTGGATATGGACCCGATCAAGGTCGAAGCGCAGATCATGGGCAACGAGCAGATGGTCGGTGGCGTCGTCTCGGCGGACAAGAAAGTCGCCATGGTCGTCGCCGAACTGGGCACCAAACAGGACGACGCTCAGGCCCAGTTGCGTGCCTATCACCAGGTCCGCGAGATCATCGCGAAGTACCAGGCCGCCCACCCGGAGTTCACCGATGAGGTGTTCATCGCCGGCATGCCGATCTTCATTGCGGCCCAGCAGGAAATCATCGATCACGACCTGGCGATGCTGTTCCCGATCGTGTTCCTGTTGGTCACCTCTCTGCTGGTTTTCTTCTTTCGCAAACCACTTGGCGTGGTGCTGCCGCTGTTCAATATCCTGTTCTGCACCATCTGGACCCTTGGCCTGATGGCGCTGCTGCGTGTGCCGATGGACTTGCTCACCAGTGTCTTGCCGGTGTTCCTGTTCACCATCTGTTGTGCCGACGCGATCCACGTCATGGCCGAGTATTACGAACAGCTCAATTCGGGTAAGTCTTTCCGCGAAGCCAACCGTGAAACCCAGCGCCTGATGGTCACGCCGGTAGTGTTGACAACGGTCACGACGATTGCGACGTTCCTGATTTCCACCACCAACAACATTGTCAGCATCCGCAACTTTGGCGTATTCATGTCCATCGGCCTGACGGCGGCGCTGATCATCTCGTTGCTACTGATTCCGGCGTGGATTTCGATCTGGGGCAAAGATGCCGTCCCACGCAAAGTGCAACTGAAAGAGTCGCTGATCTCCCACTATCTGGTGGTGTTCTGTGCCTGGCTGATTCGCTGGCGCAAGCCGGTATTGCTGGTGACCCTGCCGTTGTTGGCGATGATGACGGTGTTCACGTTCAAGGTGGATATCGAAGACTCGGGCATTGCCTACTTCAAGAAGGACAGCCCGGTGCGGATGTCCGACGAGTTCATCAACCGGGCTGGAGTCGCGGGTACATCGCCGGGCTGGATCGCTTTCGACACCAAGACTCCGCGTGGCGCGCTGACCACTGAAACCGTGCAGTTCCTCGACCGTCTGGACCAGTTCATCAAGGCCCAGCCGAACGTGAGTTACACCTATTCGGTGGCAACCTACATCAAGCGCATGAACCTCGTGCTCAACGACATGAACCCTGCTTTCCTGCGGGTGCCGCAGGCGGTGGAGCAGGTGACGGTGGTCGATGATGACGGCAAACCGGAGACCTTCGATGTCGATGGCAACTCGCTCATCGAACAACACATCATGATGTTCGAGAACGGTGGCGGCACTGACTTGCAGAACGTGCTCAATGCCGATTACTCGAAGGCGGTGACGCTGTTCACCATGACCTCCTCTGTGGCGGGCGATTACCAGGCGATGCTCGATAAACTGGACGCCTGGCTGGTCATCAACAAACCGGCCAACCTGCAAGTCACCCATGCCGGTACGCCGTACATATGGACCGGGGTGTTGCAGGAAATCACCCAGGGTCAGGTGCTGAGCTTCTCGCTGGCGTTGCTGGCCGTGACCTTGATGATGATGTTCTGGCTCAAGTCAGTACGCCTGGGCATTCTCGGCATGCTGACGTTGCTGACCACGTCGGTGACGGTGTACGGCAGCATGTACCTGTTGGATATCGAGTTGAACATCGGTACCACACTGGTGACGTTCCTGGTGGTGGGCGTGGTGGATTACGCCGTTCACCTGCTGTCACGGATCAAGATGCTGGTGCAGAAGGGCATCGAGATCGACGAGGCCATCCTGATGGCCATGCAGGGCGTCGGGCGCTCGACGGTGGTCAACGTCGTGATCTTCTCGATGGGCTTTGTCGCGCTGCTGTTCTCCGCCTACAAACCCGTCATTGACCTGGGGGTATTGGTGATACTGGCGCTGTCATCCAGCGGCTTCATGACCATTTTGTTGGTCACGCTGATTTCGCCGTGGTTCTTTGCCTCGATTGTGCCGCAGCCAGCAGTGCAAGAGGGCGAGCAGCCGGGGGGTGGGGCTGTGCCAGGCTAAATCGCCGGGGCGCCTGCGTGCTGAAAACGGCACCGGGCGCCATGGCCGTTCAGGGGCGGCGGAGCGGATTCAGCGGGCTTTTTCCAGGTGTTCGAACTGGCATTGCATCTGAGCATCCTTGAGGCTCAGCTCAAACTCAACCAAGCCGTCATGCACTTGCTGCAAGGCCTGGATCTGCCCCATCAATTCCTGCTTTTTGTTATCGATGGCCTGCATGGCCAGATCCCAGGGCAGCTCCTGGCCGCGATGATCCTGCAGAATGGCCTGCATTTCCTTGAGCTTGAAACCGAGTTGCTGAGCGCATTTGATGAAGGTCAGCAGCTCTACGCTTTGCTGGCTGTAGATGCGGTACTTGCCTTCGCGTTGCGGGGGTGGCAACAGGCCGATTTCTTCGTAATGGCGGATGCTTTTGACGGTGGTGCCCGACAGCTGGGCGGCTTTGCCGATGTACATGAAAATCCCTTTTTGACGCATCAGAAGCGAAAAGATGTCGCGTGCTCGTACAGGCGCGCGACATTTTTGCACAAGCGTCAGGGGGTGGGAAGCCAAGCTGAACAAGGCGTCACAGCAGGGTGGCTCGGCTGGGCAGCGCAGGGGCACGGCCCGACCGGGGCCGATCAGCGGCTGGCGACGGCCTGGACTTGTTTGAGCCAGGCTTCACGCTGTTCCGGCTTGGAGCCCAATACCGGACCGAAGGTCAGGGTTTTCAGAGGTTTTATGCCGCAGAACTCCAGGGTGGTCTTGCGCATTTGGTGCAGGCCCGGCATGCGATACACCCATCGGTAGTACCACGGCGGCGTGTCCATGGTCACCAGAAGGTGAGCCGTGCGGCCCTTGAGCAGCTTATCCGGGAAAGGCGAGCCCTTGCGGTACTTGAAGGCAAAACCGGGCAGAAACACGCGGTCGAAGAACCCCTTGAGCAACGCCGGAATGCCGCCCCACCAGATCGGGTACACCAATGTCAGGTGTTCGGCCCAGGTAATGTCGTTCTGTGCGTTGATCAGATCGGGCTCAAGCAACTGGATCTGGTTATAGCCATCGTGCAAGACCGGATCGAAATCCAGGGTATCCAGGCGCAGCAGGCGCACCTCATGGCCTGCTTGCGTGGCAGCCTCGACATAACGTTCGGACACAGCGCCGCAAAAGCTGTCGTTCGAAGGGTGGCCGAGGATTACGAGCATGCGTTTGCGCTTCATGACAAACTCCAGGTAATGAAGTGCCAAGGGTAAAGTCTGCCCCTTACGGTAGAGTCAAGCCTTGCCGGTTAGCGGTAGAGACAAACAGTCCAGCAGCGCTCGGGTGTAGCCCGGCAAACGTTGAATGAGCGGGTGCAGAAACGCAATGTGCGTTGAGCCAGTACTCAAAGCGTCTATGAAGCCTTACCGGCGCGAGATGAGCCGGCCGCACAAATTTCGTTGAGGGTGTGTTTTTAGAGGTCTCGTACCTCATACCGGTCGTGCAGACCGTTTTTTAAAGGAGACGTTTTGATACCTATGGATAGACCAATAAGACTGGTGGTATTGGGCGCGTCGGGGCGCATGGGTCAGAGACTGGTGCGAAGCTTGCTTCATGCCCAGGGTGCGTGCCTGCATGCTGCGGTGGTACGGCCTGGTTCCAGCTTGGTTGGCAAGGACTGCGCTGAAGTGGTGGGGAGTGGCCCGACTGGGGTGCATTTCACTGACGATATGTTGCGATCGCTCGACGGGGCTGATGGCGTGCTTGATTTCACCCAGCCCGAAGTCACGTTGCAATGCTTGGAGTACACCTCGGCCCGAGGGTTGGTTCACATTATTGGTACGACTGGTTTCAACCCCGAGCAGGAAGCGGCGATTGCTGGCAGCCAAGGGGCGCGCATTGTCAAGTCTGGCAACATGAGCGTAGGGGTGCAGTTGCTCAGTGCCCTCGCTGAAATTGCCGGTCGAGTGCTACCTGCGGAGGATTGGGATGCTGAGGTGCTGGAAATGCATCACCGTCATAAGGTAGATGCACCGTCCGGCACGGCGTTGATGATGGGGGAAGCGGTCGCCAAGGGCCGGCAGGTGGACCTAGGCAGCCAGGCGGTGCGCGTGCGGGATGGGCTGACCGGCCCGCGTGAAGTGGGCACCATTGGTTTCGCCACCCTTCGGGGGGGCTCAGTGGTGGGGGATCACTCACTCATCTTTGCGGGCGAAGGAGAAGTATTTACCCTTAGCCACCAGGCACTAGATCGGCAGGTTTTCACCCGAGGGGCGCTGCGGGCGGCACGCTGGGCTTGGCATCAGCCTGCCGGGGTATATTCCATGCAGGCGGTGCTTGGCTTGGCAGTGAATTGAGCGTGAGTGCGATGCGGGCTAGTGGTGCTCTAGTCGCATGGATTGGTCCAGCGCTTGCAAGAGTGTCTGGTCGATCTCGTCCAGATCCTTGCAGATGAACCGCACACCCGATGCCTGCATCTGCTGTTTCTGGTACAGGGTTGCGGGTTTGCCGATAAAGCCACAACCGAGCGTTTTGCTCACTTGGGCGACCCGGCTCAGGTCATCGATGAACACCAGCTCGCCGGCACCGGTAGCTGTTTGACGGTGGATTTCAGCCATGCCCGGACGTGCGTGGCCCATGTCGATGTAAGGCAGGTCGGCATCGAAGTACTCACTTACCGGCGCCAGGTAGCGGTCGAAGATCGCTGCCTTGGGGCTTCCCCCATATGCGGTGATACGAGCGCCTGTTTCTTTGAGTCGGGCGAGCAAGGCAACGGCTCCCGGTGCCAGCTGTACAGGGTGGCGTGCGGCGTACTGGGCTTGCTCTGCGAGGAAGGCATCTATGGTTTCCATGGCTGTCCAGGGCAGGTTGCAGGCCAGCGCCATGATGTGCCCCCCGGCCATATGCGGCGAGCCTAGTATCTGGCGTTCTAGATCGGCCGTGCGAAAGAACAGCCGAAAGCACCTGCCGATTGTTGCCCGCCGTCAATGTCGGTAGGCGGTGCCCAGCGTGTTGCCTTGGCGGAACTCATCACTGCCCGGGTCGGTAGGCACAGCCTCCATGATCAGATGGCTCAATGCCCAAAACAGCTTGACGTTGGCGTTGCTTTCAAAACCTTGCAGGTCGTTCTGCTCGGCCCGGGCGGCGGCTTCTTGCAATTTGCGTAGCTGTAAAGTCACACCTTCATGGAACAACAGTGTCCAGCCATGTCGCAGCATCAGATCGCGACCTCACTGTCGATATCTTCGTCCAGATTTACAGCGTGGCCCGCATTGGCGAGCATGGTTTGCGCCAGGTCTTCCGGCAGGGTGGTGAGGTTGCGCCCGCTTCGGATATCAGCCTCCAGCAAACCCAGGAACGCACCGATGGCAGGGTCCTCATGGATGGCTTCTACGCGGCTGACCACGACTTCCCCGGCACGTACGTCGAATGCGATCTTGCCACCCGTGTCGAGGCCTAAAAGCTGGCGAACGGACTTGGGCACTGTGAGCTGCCCCTTCGAGGTCAACGTGGCGATTTCGTGGATGGCAGGCATGAGCGTTCCCCCGGATGTATTGATTGAATGGTAAGGAATAATCCTTACGTGGTCAGGCTTGGTTTTCTGCTGATCAAGCATAGGCGGGGAGGACGCTCAGTAGCGCCGCAGGATGAGTTACACCACCCCTCGGGACACGATCCTCTAAAGACTGTCAGGATCCCCGAAGAACATCTGTATCCGCGACCGCAGCCACCGCTCCGCCGGGTCGTTGTCCTGTGCCCCGCGCCAGGCCATGTGCAGTTCGAAACTGCGCACGGGTATCGGCAGGTCCTCGGCCCGCAAGCCGCCGGCGGCCGTAAGTGCATCCGCCGTGTAGTCCGGTACCGTAGCCACGATATCGGTGCCTGCCAGCAAGCTCCCCAGCCCGTTGAACTGCGGTACCGCCAGCACCACGTGGCGCTTACGGCCGATTTCTTCCAGGGCTTCGTCGATGAACCCGGACAAGTCCCCGGCAAACGACACCAGTGCATGGGGCCGGGCGCAGAAGTCATCCAGGGTGATGCTGCCGGGTACGCTGTCGGCGCGCAGCAGTTTCGGCATGCTGCGGCGCAGCACCTTGCGCTTGGCGTTGGCCGGCAGTTCGCTGGTGTAGCTGACCCCCACCGAAATCTCGCCCGAGGCCAGCAGGGTTGGCATCAGCAAGTAGTTGACCCGTCGCACCACCAGCACGATACCGGGCGCCTCGGCGCGAATGCGCTTGAGCAGTTGCGGCAGCAAGGCGAACTCGGCGTCGTCCGACAGGCCGATGCGGAACACCGCATTGCTGGTGGCCGGGTCGAATTCGGCGGCGCGGCTGACTGCCGTGGAAATCGAATCCAGTGCCGGTGACAGCAGGGCGAAGATCTCGTGGGCCCGTGCCGACGGTTCCATGCTGCGCCCTGTGCGCACGAACAATGGGTCATCGAACAGGTTGCGCAGGCGCGACAGCGCCGCGCTGATGGCCGGTTGGCCGAGAAACAGTTTTTCTGCGGCACGGGTCACGCTGCGCTCGTGCATCAGCGTTTCGAACACGATCAGCAGGTTGAGGTCTACACGACGCAGGTCGTTTCGATTCATCGGTGCGCTTCGCCTAATGTGGGGCAGAGGTGAATCTTAAGGCCAAAGGCTGTTACCCTGCACGGGTTTAGGGGGACCAATCGCAGGGAAAGTCAGGTGCCCAATCGATGACAAGCATGTCGACTATTAATGGCCACTGATGGTCTAACGGGCAAAGCCCGGATAGAGTCAGTGGTAATTAGAGGTTCACAAAGGCGAGGTATGCGATGTCCCGCATGATCCGTTTCCACAAGTTCGGCGCTGCCGACGTGCTCCGTTGCGAAGAGCAGGCCGAACCGTCACCCGCTGCCGACGAGGTGCAGATCCGCGTCGAAGCGGTTGGCGTCAGCTGGTATGACGTGCTTTGGCGCCAGAATCTGGCACCGTCCCAGGCGCGTCTGCCAGCGGGGATCGGTCACGAAATGGCCGGGGTGGTGACTGCGGTTGGTGAAGGGGTCGATGACATTGCCGTCGGTGACCGGGTCGCCAGCTTCCCGGCCACCAGTGCCAACGACCACCCGGTGTACGGCGATGTCATCGTACTGCCCCGTACAGCCATCACGCGCTACCCGAATGTGCTCACTCCGATCGAGGCCAGCGTGCACTACACCCCGCTGCTGATCGCCTATTTCGCCTACGTCGACCTGGCACGGGCCAAGGCCGGGCAGACAGCACTGGTCACCGATGCCAGCCATTGCGCCGGGCCTGCCTTCGTGCAGCTGGGTAGGGCCTTGGGGCTGAAAGTATTCGCCGCCACCAAGGAAGCGGCGCAGCGTGATTACCTGCTGGGCTTGGGCGCAGACAAAGTGATCGTCACCGAAGAGCAAGACCTGCTGCTGCAGATTGGCAAGTACACCGATGGCCGTGGTGTGGACATGGTGCTCGACGGCATGGGCGGCCCGCAGATGTCGCTGTTGGGTGATGTGCTGGCGCCGCGTGGCAGCCTGGTGCTGTATGGTCTGCAAGGCGGCAACCAGACGCCGTTCCCGGCTTGCGCGGCATTCCAGAAGAACATTCAGTTCTATGTGCACTGCATCGGTAATTTCACCGGCAAGCCAGAGCTTGGCATCAGCCAGGATCAGGTGGCACTGCAGCGTGCCTTGCGCGATATCAACCAGTTCACGGCCGACCAGCTGCTGACACCGCAGATCATCAAGGTGTACCCGTTCGAGCAGGTGGTTGAGGCGCATCGCTACATGGACCAATGCCCGTGCGGCGGGCGCGTCGTGCTGGACATGGCGCATCACTGACGGTGGATGGCGCAAGCGGCGAACCCGGGCAAGGTCCCGGGT
This sequence comes from Pseudomonas sp. CGJS7, assembly GCF_036961695.1. NCBI lineage: Bacteria > Pseudomonadati > Pseudomonadota > Gammaproteobacteria > Pseudomonadales > Pseudomonadaceae > Pseudomonas > Pseudomonas sp. CGJS7. The sequence goes on from NZ_JBAMDI010000130.1 coordinate 21,256, forward strand.
TTTTTGTGCGCGGGATAAAGTAATTCAACACTTAAAGTAGGACTGTTCCTACAATAAATCACGATATGGACTACATATAAGTCCGTAGTTTTCGGGATGTCAGAAATATCCCGGCAAATAATCAGCCTTGAACGCTTTTGCCTTGCGAGTCACTGTGAACTGACACGGATGCTGAATGGTTTTTTTACCCTGAACTGTATCTTCAATTCGCGCTGCCTCCCTCTCGATAATGGCCCAATGATAGTTTGTGCAAGGAACGTGGGATGAGCATGGCAATGCCTGATATGGAGCAGTATGTGACAGCGACAGGCCATCGCAGGGGCGGTTTTTTCTCGATGGCTTGGCGACAGTGAAGGGTTACGTCATTACTTTCATTTTGTTGTAGGAAATTTCTTCTAGGTAAGTTTGGTGCATGTTCACGCTCAAATGTTGGGTGCATGCGCTGGCTGCATGAAGTTGATGAGGTGATTGCGTGACTGCTATTCACGACCAGGCGATGCATTATATCTACCAGCAAGTACTCGAGCGCTTGTTGAATCACATGTCCCAGGCGCAGCGCGCTTCCTTGCAGTTGCTGATACAACGCCTGTTGGTCGCTGCAGGCGGGCCGGAGTACATCGGTACTTTCAGCTTGCAGGTATTGCAAGGGAGCGACCGCCGCAGCAGCCGGCTGCTGGCCATGTTGCGTGCCGCGCAGCTGAGCATTGCCCTGCGTTCGCCGGTAACCTTCCAGCTGCGGGTATTGGTGGTCAGCCTGCCGGTTGCCGATAGCGCCACGCTGGAAGCTCACGAGCGCAGTTTTAGCGCGTTGTTCATGCAGGATGACCCGCGCGTGCAATTGCAGATGATCGAGGGGCGCGCAGTGGTGCCGTTCAGTTGTCGGCTCTCGGTAATGCCTGAGCGCTGGCTGCTGGCGAGGGACGCGATGTTGATGTTCGGCCACATGATCGATGCCAGGCCGGAAGCCCTGCTGGGTTGCCGCCTGCACCTGGAGCTGGCGGGCGCCGTGGTTCAGGCGCTGCAGGCAGCGGTGCCTCCCGATGCGTTGGTCACCGCCATGCCCGGGCTCCAGCGGCGGCGATACCTGGCGTGGGCCCGGCGTAGCCTGCGCCTGGCCGGCGTGCATGCCCCGCATGCAGTGCACCAGTGCCTGGCGGCGCTGGCCCAAGGGCTGAGCCGATTGCACGGTGCTGTTGGGGGCGCACCGGGTGGTCAGCACGAGCCGGTTCCAGGCGCCGTACCGGAGCGTGCGCCGGTGCGGCTGATCGCTATTGATGACCTGTTGCCGCACTTGCTTGAAGAGCAGCAGCTTGACGCGATGCTGGGTTGTCACTTCGAGACGGCTGCGGATGCTTTGCCGCTGTCCGAGTTCGTCGACTCGCTAGCCACGGCACAGCTGCATGAACTGCGCGCCCGCAGTCTGGAGCCGCTGGTCGGGCGCCCAGCGCTGAGGCTGGCAGGGCAGGCGGGTGGCAGCAAGCAGCGTGACGCCGTGCCGTTGCTATTTGGCAAAGCCTACGGCATCAACCAGGCCCAACTGGTGTGCCTGCTGTTCAGCCCGTTTGCCAGGCAGGGGAAAAACCTCGAGCGGTTCTTGCAGTGTCGGCACGCCGACATGGTGGTGGCGTTGCCGTACCTGCACAGGGCCTTGCAAGGCAAACCCTGCCCCGATGCAGTCAAAGCCTGGCTGGTGAATACCAGTGGCTTGCCGTTGGGGCAACTGCGGCAAATTTATGATGGGCAGTTGCCGTTGGCGGGATGGCGCCTGCTTAACAACCTGGCCCGCCGCGATGTACACCTGAGGCTGCTGCCACAGCTGGCGTTGGGGCGGCGGCGTGGTGTTGCGGGGCTGCCTTGATGGGGCGAGCGGCCCCAGGCGAGTTCGCGTATCGCAAGGTGTATCGCTACCTGGAAGCGTTGATCGAACAAGCTGCAGGCGTTGGCACATGCCGGTTGCCGTCATTGCGTGAGTTGTCCCGGCGGCTGCGGGTGTCGTTGGCGACGGTACAAAGTGCCTACAGCCTGCTGGAAGAGGAGGGCCGTGTACACTGCCTGCCGAGGTCGGGCTATTACGTACAGAACGATGGCAAAGATCAGGCTGTGGCCGTGGCCCGGCAGCCTCCCTTGCCGACGCAGCCACTGTTGGAGCGCATGCTGCTTGGTCACGAACGGCGTTTGGCCCGTCAGCGTGATCGCAGCGTTGCGTCCTGGGAAGCGCTGGGTAGCGCCCGTTTGCGCAGTGCCGTGGCTGAGCGATACACCCGCTGCTCCAACCAGTACTGGCATGCCGATGACGTCCATCTGGCCCCCGATGTGCTCGCGTTGCTGGAGACGCTGCTTGCGGCGCTGGCCCTGCAAGGTGGTACCGCATTGGTGCATTCGCCCTGTTGCTGGCAAGTGTTGCGCGCCCTGGCGCGTGCCGGCATGCGCGTGCTGGAGGCACCACTGGATGCCCGTGGCAACCCCGAGCTGCACGCGTTGGCCAAGCTGCTGGGTAGCGAGCCGGTAAGCCTGCTGGTCATGCCGTCTTGCCTGGGCATGCCACAAGGGCGGCTGGTTTCCCCGTATTACCAGCAGCAGCTTGGTCTTTTGCTTGGCCAGCACCCTGTATGGCTGCTGGAAAACGACCTGGACAGCGAGCTCTGTTACGACGGGCCGCCGAGCACACGCCTGCGTGACTGGATCGACCCGCGCTGGCTTCTGGTGATGGGCACGTTCGAGGCCGCAGTGGGGGCAGAGGCGCCGTATGCCTATTTACTGAGCCGTGACACCGTGTTGGCCAAGGCATTCGCTGAACGGGCGTATCGGCTTGCGCCGCTACGTTTGCAGGCGCTTGCTCACATGCTCGGCAAGGGGGAAATCGAAACGCAGCTGGTACAGCAACGCACAGACTTGCAAAGGCGTACGCAATACCTGGCGCATGCACTGCAATCGCAATTCGGCCAACGGGTGGTCTTCGACATGCCGCAAGGTGGGCAGATGCTGTGGGTGAGCTTTTGCCAGCCGCTGGCGTGGGACGGTATTACCGCAGCGTTGGCAGGTTCTGCACTGCACGCACTACCGGGTGAGCAGTTCGGCCTGCCGGGGCATTACCCTCAACACCTTGCTCTGATCTGGCTGGGTGGACGCCCGGATGAACTGCAACTGGTGGTAAGGCGACTGGCGCAGGCGCTTGAGGTGCGCTGCGGGCGAAACACCCGCATCACAAGTTGAAATCAAGACGCTTGCAGGTGCTGCCAAGTGCTGCGAGAGGGCCGACAAGTGAAATGACGGCCTGAAAACCTCAAGGCTCCGCAGCACAAAGAGCCACCTGCAGGCGGCGTAAATTGAGTTCTCCTCAGGGTTGCTCTTGCCCCTGACGCAAACGGGTACTGACCAGCGCCGCACATACCAGCAACGCGGCAATGATCCACAACCCGTTGCGGGTGCTGCCGGTGGTCTGCTCGATCAAGCCCATCACCGACGGCCCGACGAAACCGCCAAACAGACCGCAAGTGGTGACAAAGGCCAGGCCCGCCGCCAACGCACTGCCGCTCAGTCGGCTGGAGGGAAAGACGAAGATGATCGACTGCACCACGAACAGCATCAGCGCGGTCAGGGAAAACCCGAGCAGGCCGATGAACGAGTTGGCCAGCGATGCCAGCAGCAATCCGGCCGCCATGGTCAGCAGGCCAAGGAACAACAGGGTGCGGCAGCGGCGCGGCGAGGTGGCCAGGCGTGGGAAGGTAGCTGCGCCAATGGCTGCTGCAATCCACGGCACCGCTGTCAGCAGGCCGACCTGGAAGGGCGAAAGCGCAGCGTAGGTGCCGATAATGCCCGGCAGGAAGAAAATCACCGTGTAGATGGTGATCTGGTGCACGAAGTAGACCACGATCGCCAGCCAGATCTGCCGGTCGCGGAACATCTGCCCCAGCTTGCTCTGCTGCGGTGCGGCGGCCTGCTCTGCGGCCAGGCGGCGCTCGATGTCCTGGGCGTCGGCAGCCGTCAGCCAAGGCGCCGAGGCCGGACCGTCCGGCAGCTTCTTCCACACCACATAGGCCAAGGCTACGGCGGGCAGGCCTTCGAGCACGAACAACCATTGCCAGCCATGCCAGCCCAGTACACCGTCCAGCTCCAGCAGGGCACCGCCCAGCGGGCCGCTAAGGATGTTGGCCAGGCACACACCCAGCAGGAAGTACCCCGTGGCACGGGCGCGTTGTTCGCGGTCGAACCAGTAGGTCAGGTACAGCATTACCCCGGGGAACAGGCCAGCTTCGGCTACCCCCAGCAACAGGCGCATGATGTAGAACGAGGTTTCACCCTGAACGGAGGCCATGCCCGCCGAGAGCAAACCCCAGGTAATCATGATACGGGTGATCCAGAAGCGCGCGCCCACCCGGTGCATGATCAGGTTGCTGGGCACTTCGGCCAAGGCATAGGTGAGGAAGAACAAGCCCGCGCCCAGGCCATAGGCGGCTGCCGAAAGGCCCAGGTCGATGCCCATGCTGGCTTTCGCCAGGGCGATGTTGGTGCGGTCAAGAAAGCTCATCACGTAGACGACGATGAGCAGTGGCATCAATTTGCGTAGCAGCAGGCCGTTCAAGCGCTGCTCATGGGTGGTGGCAGGGGCGCAAGCCGCTGCGCGGGTGAGGGTTGTCATTGTTTTTTTCCCCGTGAAAAGTGCTGGTGGTGTGCCGCGCAGCAGCGGCACACCCAGGTCTGTGGGTCAGGAACGGTTGATGTCGAGCCACACGGCGCCGTTGGGGTACTGGTAACGTTCCAGGGTCTCAGCGTGCATCTCAATGCTGTAGCCAGGGCGTTGTGGCGGCATGTAGCGCCCGCGATGGATCACCACCGGGTCGATGAAGTGCTCGTGCAGGTGGTCGACGTACTCCAGCACCCGGTTGTGCAGCGAGGCAGAAACCGCGATGTAGTCGAAAAGCGCGATGTTCTGCACATATTCGCACAGCCCGACGCCACCGCCGTGCGGGCAGACCGGCACGTCGTACTTGGCGGCCATCAGCAGCACGATCAGGACCTCGTTAAGGCCACCCAGGCGGGCTGCGTCCAGCTGGCAGAAGTCCAGTGCACCGGCCTGGAACATCTGCTTGAACATCACCCGGTTGTGGCAATGCTCACCGGTGGCGACACCGATTGGCGCAATGCGCTGGCGAATGGTGGCGTGGCCAAGAATGTCATCGGGGCTGGTCGGTTCTTCGATCCAAAGCGGTTCGAATGCGGCCAGGCGGCGCATGTTGGCCACCGACTCTTCGACGCCCCACACTTGGTTGGCATCCATCATCAGGGTGCGTTCCCAGCCGATTTCGTCGCGCAGGATGCTGGCGCGGCGGATGTCTTCTTCCAGGTCGGCCCCGATCTTCTGTTTGATGTGGGTCCAGCCGTCTGCCACGGCCTCGCGGGCCAGTTTGCGCATCTTCTCTTCGCTGTAGCCCAGCCAGCCCGGGGCAGTGGTGTACCCGGGGTAGCCTTCACGCAGCATGTGTGCCTCGCGCTCGGCTTTGCCCGGCGCCTGGCGGCGCAGCAGGGCGATGGCCTCTTCGGGGGTGAGCACGTCGGTGACGTAGCTGAAGTCCAGGCAGCGCACCAGCTGCTCTGGCGTCATGTCGGCCAGCAGTTTCCACACGGGCTTGCCTTCGTGCTTGGCCCAGAGGTCCCACACTGCGTTGATGATGGCGGCGGTGGCCAGGTGGATCACGCCCTTTTCCGGGCCCAGCCAGCGCAACTGGCTGTCGCTGAAGGTAAAGCGATGCCAGAAAGCGCCCATGTCGGCGCTGATTTCTTCGAGCGTAAGGCCGACGATCAAGGGGGCCAGCGACTGCACCGCTGCCGCGCATATCTCGTTGCCACGGCCGATGGTGAAGGTCAGGCCGTGGCCCTCGAGGGCGGCAGCGTCGGTGTGCAGCACCACGTAAGCCGCCGAATAGTCGGGGGTACTGTTCATGGCGTCGGAGCCATCCAGCGACAGCGAAGTGGGGAAACGGATATCGCGAACGCTCAGGTGGGTAATGCGTATGCTCATGGTCGACTCTTGTTCTGCTCAGGCACAGGGAGACCTGACTGTAGGTTGTCGAGCGATACAGGCATAATCGCCAAATCTTAATCAGCGATACCGGATTCGATATGTCTCGCTTGCCACCTGACAAGGCCCAGGCGCCTGCCAGCCTCGGTACCTTGAAGATTTCCAGCCGTCAGATCACGTTGCTCAATGCGCTGGGCGAATTCGGCAACCTGCGCCGCGCCGCCGCCGCGATGCACACCACGCAACCGGCCGCCAGCCTGTTGCTACAGCAGCTTGAGGAGCGCCTGGGGGTACGTCTGTTCGAGCGCCTGCCCCGGGGGATGCAAGCGACGCTGTATGGCGAGGTGATGATTCGCTATGCGCAAAACGCATTGCATGAGTTCGATCATGCCCAGGCGCAAATCGCCGAACTGGCGCGCGGGGCGTTGGGCCTGGTGCGGGTGGGCAGCGTCATGGGCCCGGTACCGGGCGTACTGACCAAGGCGGTGCTGGCCTACAAGCGCGACCAGCCCAAGGTACGTATCTCGCTGGAAGTGGGCACCAGCGATACCTTGCTGCCGGCCTTGCTACGCGGTGATTTCGATATGGTGGTGGGGCGCCTGCCGGACCAGAGCGACAGCCAGGAACTGAATATCGAGCTGTTCGACGGCGGTGAGCAGATGCGTGTGATTGCTCGCGCAGGTCATCCCTTGGCGACAGCCACAGGGCTGCAGCTGGCCGACCTGGTGAGCTTGACGTGGATCTTGCACCCCATCGGCAGCCCGATGCGCCGTCGCGTCGAAAGCGCATTGCAGGCCGGCGGCATGGTGCAGTCGCTGGATATCGTCGAAACCGCGTCGATCCTGGCGACCACTGCCATGCTCGAAGCGTCCGAAATGATTGCGGTGGTGCCCAATGACGTGGCCCAGCATTATGCCCGCTATGGCATGGTCGCCATCCTGCCGGTGGAGTTGCCATTGGCGATGGCCAACCTTGGGGTGCTCACCCTGCGTTCGCGGCCCAACTCGGTTGCCCTTGATACCTTGCTGCGCTACCTGCGGGCACAATAACTTTCACCTGCATGAGGCCCTGCGTCTATGCCGCCGGACATGACCCATTCCAGTTTTTGCAACTGGATCCGCTACAAGCACCTGGTGTTGATCGACACCCTGGCGCGCACGCGCAACATGCACGCCACCGCCACGCGCATGAACCTCAGCCAGCCGGCGCTCAGCAAAATGCTGCGTGACCTTGAGGAGCAGTTCGGCTTTGCCCTGTTCGAGCGCCTGCCTCGCAGCATGCCGCCCACCGAACTGGGTGAATACGTGGTGCGGTACGCCCAGGGTGCCCTGGCCGAGTCGCAACAGTTCGTCGATCAGGTCAACCGCCTGCGCAACGGCGGGCACGGTTTCATCCGCGTTGGCGGTATCTTTGCCGCGACCGCATTGGTATTGCCGCAGGCCATCGCCGCCATCAAGGCGCGAAGCCCGTTACTGTCGATTGAAGTGGTGGAGCATTCCAGCGATCACCTGCTGACCATGCTCGAGCAGAACAAGCTGGACATCATGATTGGCCGCTTCACCGAGGAACGCTTCGGTCAGCTGTTCGACTTCCAGCCGCTGGAGCCTGAACCCTTCAGCCTGGTGGTGAACAGCGAGCACCCGCTCAACCAGCTCGACAACACACCGCTTGAAGCGCTAGGCGATTGGCCGTGGGTGCTTTATCCGGTAGGTACGCCCATCCGCAACCGCCTGGAGCAGGCGTTCCGGGTGGCCGGAATCGCCACGCCTGCCGACTGCGTGGAGACCATCTCCATGCCGATGTTCCTGCAGTTGCTGCAATCGGCACCGATGATTGCCATGCTGCCGCGCTCAATGGTGGCCGCGCAGTTGGCCAGCGGGCAGTTCAAGGAGCTGCGCAGCTCTTTGCAGGTGCCCGCGCTGGAGTATGGTGTGGTCACCCGCAAGGATGAACCGCTGAGCGCCTCCGCCAGGGCGTTTGTCGAGATTCTGCTGGAGGGCGCGCAGCGCCGGCGGCAATCCCCGGCAGATGCTGCGTTCTGCCC
>NZ_JBAMDI010000131.1:0-29215 GCF_036961695.1 Pseudomonas sp. CGJS7
ATACCGGGAAAGCCGGTAATAGTACCAGAGATTTACCAGCTTGCCTTACGCAGGCCCGGCACATCGCCGCGCATGGTGGCTTCGCGCAGCTTGTTGCGGCCGAGGCCGAACTTCTGGTAGACGCCGCGCGAACGGCCGGTCAAGGCGCAACGGTTGCGCTGACGGCTCGGCGAGGAGTCGCGCGGCAGCTTCTGCAGCTTGACCACCGCGTCCATCTTGTCTTCGTAGGAAGACGCGTCGCTGGCGATGATCTTCTTCAGCGCATCACGCTTAGCGGCGAATTTCTTCACCAGCTTGGTCCGCTTGATGTCGCGGTTGATCATGGAAGTCTTAGCCATTTTTCAATCCTGACTCAGTTACGGAACGGGAAGCGGAAGGCTTCGAGCAGGGCTTTCGCCTCGGCATCGGTCTTCGCGGTCGTGGTGATCGCGATGTCCATGCCGCGCAGAGCGTCGACCTGGTCGAAATCGATTTCCGGGAAGATGATCTGTTCCTTGACGCCCATGTTGTAGTTGCCGCGGCCGTCGAAGGAACGGCCCGACACGCCGCGGAAGTCGCGGACGCGCGGCAACGAGATGTTGATCAGGCGATCGAGGAACTCGAACATCTTGGCGCGACGCAGGGTGACCTTGGTGCCGATCGGCCAGCCGTCGCGGATCTTGAACGAAGCCACCGACACGCGGGACTTGGTCACGATCGGCTTCTGGCCGGCGATCTTGGTCATGTCCGCAACGGCATTTTCCAGGATCTTCTTGTTGGTGGCCGCTTCGCCCACACCCATGTTCAGGGTGATCTTGACGAGGCGCGGCACTTCCATCGGGTTCTTGTAGCCGAACTTTTCAGTCAGCGCCGGAACCACTTCATTCTTGTAAAACTCTTCGAGCCGGGTGGTCATTTCAGCATTCCTCAGGCGTCAACCGCCTCACCGCTGGAGCGGAACACACGCAGTTTGCGTCCATCCTCCAGCACCTTGAAACCGATGCGTTCGCCCTTGCCGGTGGCCGGGTTGAACAGCATGACGTTGGAAATGTGAATCGGCGCTTCGCGCTCGATCACGCCGCCCGGCTGGTTGGCCTGCGGATTCGGCTTGGTGTGGCGCTTGACGAGGTTGATGTTCGACACGACGACCTTGTCGCCGAGCACGCGCACCACATCGCCCTTCTTGCCCTTGTCCTTGCCGGCGGTGACGATCACTTGATCGCCCTTCTTGATACGGTTCATGGTCTAGTTCCTCCGCTCAGAGCACTTCAGGCGCGAGCGAGACGATCTTCATGAACTTCTCCGAGCGCAGCTCGCGAGTCACGGGTCCGAAGATACGGGTGCCGATCGGCTCATGCTTATTGTTGAGCAACACCGCAGCGTTGCCATCGAAGCGGATCAGCGAACCGTCCGGGCGACGCACGCCCTTACGGGTGCGGACCACGACGGCGTCGTAGACGTCGCCCTTCTTGACCTTGCCGCGCGGGATCGCGTCCTTCACGGTGACCTTGATGATGTCGCCAATGTGCGCGTAACGGCGCTTGGAGCCGCCGAGCACCTTGATGCACATCACTTCCTTAGCACCGGAGTTGTCGGCAACGCCGAGGTAGCTTTGCATCTGGATCATGGTTCAGCCTCCTCTTAGACGGCCGCGCGGCTGACGATTTCAACCACGCTCCAGTTCTTGGTCTTGGACATCGGAGCAATCTCCTTCACCCGCACGATGTCGCCTTCTTTGCAGGCGTTCTCGGCGTCGTGAGCGTGGAGCTTGGTCGAGCGACGGATGTACTTGCCGTACAGCGCGTGCTTGACCTGACGCTCCACCAGCACGGTGACGGTCTTGTCCATCTTGTTGCTGACAACCCGGCCTTCAACCGTGCGCAGCGCCTTCTCTGTCTTGTTGTCGGTCATGGCGGGTCCTTACTTCTTCTCGCCCAGCAGCATGTTCACGCGAGCGATCTCGCGCTTGACGCGGCGGGGGTCGTGGGTCTTGGCGAGCTGGCCGGTGGCCTTCTGCATGCGCAGAGCGAAGCTCTCCTTGTGAAGCTCGACCAGATGAGCCTTCAGCTCATCCGCCGACTTCTGGCGAAGTTGCTTGAGTTCCATTAGCGCACCGTCCGGGTAACGAAAGTAGTGGTCACCGAGAGCTTGGCGGCGGCCAGGCGGAACGCTTCGCGCGCCACGTCTTCGGCCACACCCTCGATCTCGTAAATCATGCGACCGGGCTGGATCTGGGCGACCCAGTACTCGACGTTGCCCTTACCGGAGCCCATTCGGACTTCGATCGGCTTCTTGGTGATCGGCTTGTCCGGGAACACGCGGATCCACATCTTGCCGCCGCGCTTGACGTAGCGGCTGATCGAGCGGCGGGCCGCTTCGATCTGACGCGCGGTCAGCTGACCGTGAGCGGTCGCCTTGAGGCCGTATTCGCCGAAGCTGACGGCATTGCCGCTCCAGCTCAGGCCATCATTGCGGCCCTTGTGTACCTTGCGGTACTTAGTTCGCTTGGGTTGCAACATGACGGATTACCTCTGTTCGCGGGCAGGACGGCCCGGGCGGTCGTTACGATCACCGCGGTCGCCGCGGTCACCACGCTCGCTGCGCGGCGAATCGTCCTGCTTTTCCTGGCCCACTTGGGAGAAGTCGAACACTTCGCCCTTATAGATCCAGGTCTTGATGCCGATGATGCCGTAGGTCGTCTTGGCTTCAGCGAAGCCATAGTCGATGTCGGCACGCAGCGTGTGCAGCGGCACGCGACCTTCGCGATACCACTCCGAACGCGCGATTTCGGCGCCGTTGAGACGGCCGGCGACGTTGACCTTGATGCCGAGGGCACCCAGGCGCATCGCGTTGCCGACCGCGCGCTTCATCGCGCGGCGGAACATGATGCGGCGCTCCAGCTGCTGAGCGATCGACTCGGCGACCAGCTGCGCGTCGAGTTCCGGCTTGCGGACCTCGGTCACGTTGATGTGCGCCGGAACGCCCATCAGCGCGCTGACTTCCTTACGCAGCTTCTCGATGTCCTCGCCGCGCTTGCCGATCACCACGCCCGGACGGGCGGTGTGGATCGTCACGCGGGCGTTGTTCGCCGGACGTTCGATGAAAATCTTCGAGATGCCGGCCTGAGCCAGCTTCTTGCGAAGCATGACGCGAACCTTCAGGTCAGCAGCCAAATACTCGGCGTACTGCTTCTTGTTCGCGAACCACTTGGAATTCCAATCCTTGGCGATGCCCAGGCGGATTCCGGTCGGATGAACTTTATGACCCATTGTCTGACTCCGCCTTACTTGCCCGCGCCCACAACCACAGTGATGTGGCTGGTGCGCTTGAGGATGCGGGTGCCGCGGCCCTTCGCACGCGCCATGAAGCGCTTCAGTGCGGGACCCTCGTCCACCATGATGGTCTTGACCTTGAGCTCGTCGATGTCGGCGCCCTGGTTGTTCTCGGCGTTGGCGATGGCGGACTCCACGACCTTGCGGATCAGGGAGGCTGCCTTCTTGTCCGAGAACTTCAGCAGGTTGACGGCGCGCTCGGCGGACAGACCGCGCACCTGGTCGGCGACCAGGCGGGCCTTCTGCGGGGAGATGCGCGCGGTGCGCAGGATGGCTTTCGCTTCCATGGTCATCTCCTTACTTGCCCGACTTCTTGTCGCCGCCGTGACCCTTGAACGTACGGGTCAGAGCGAACTCGCCAAGCTTGTGGCCAACCATGTTTTCGTTGACCAACACCGGGATGTGGTTTTTGCCGTTGTGGACGGCGATCGTGAAGCCAACCATTTCCGGCAGCACCATCGAACGACGCGACCAGGTCTTGATCGGCTTCTTGTTGTTGCCCGCGGTTTCGACCTTCTTCATCAGATGATGGTCGACGAACGGGCCCTTCTTCAGTGAACGTGCCATGTTCGATTAACCCCTGCGATCGCGCACGATGAATTGCGTGGTGCGCTTGTTCTTGCGCGTCTTGTAACCCTTGGTCGGAACACCCCACGGGGTGACCGGATGCGGGTTGCCCTGGCCAGCCTTCGCCTCGCCGCCGCCGTGCGGGTGGTCGACGGGGTTCATGGCCGCGCCGCGAACGGTCGGCTTGATACCGCGCCAACGCTTCGCACCGGCCTTGCCGAGCTTCTCGAGGCTGTGTTCGTCGTTGCCGACTTCGCCGATGGTCGCGCAGCAGTCGACCGGCACCTTGCGCATTTCGCCGGAGCGAAGACGCAGCGTGGCGTAACCCTGCTCGCGAGCGACCAGCTGCACGCCGGCGCCGGCGGCGCGGGCGAGCTGAGCGCCCTTGCCGGGCTTCATCTCGATGCAGTGGACCGTCGAACCGACCGGGATGTTGCTCAGCGGCAGCGTGTTGCCGACGCGGATCGGAGCATCGCGGCCGGCGATCACTTGGTCGCCGTCCTTCAGGCCCTTGGGGGCGATGATGTAACGACGCTCGCCATCGACGTAGCACAGCAGCGCGATGTGCGCGGTGCGGTTGGGATCGTATTCGATCCGCTCGACGCGGGCCGGGATGCCGACCTTGTCGCGCTTGAAGTCGATGATGCGGTAGTGCTGCTTGTGGCCACCGCCGATGTGACGGGTGGTGATGCGACCGTGGTGGTTACGGCCGCCGCTCTTGCTCTGCTTCTCGACCAACGCCGCATGCGGCGCGCCCTTGTGCAGGCCCGGCGTCACGACGCGAACCGCGTTGCGGCGGCCGGCGGAAGTGGGCTTGAAAGTCATCAATGCCATGGATCTTTCCTCAGGCCTTGGCCATCACGTCGATCGACTGGCCGTCGGCCAGCTTCACGTACGCCTTGCGCCAGTCGGCGCGACGGCCCATGCGGTTCTTGAAGGCTTTGTTCTTGCCCTTCACGTTGACCACATTGACAGCCTCGACCTTCACGTCGAACAGCTTTTCCACGGCGACCTTGATGTCGGCCTTGGTAGCGTCCGTCGAGACTTCGAAGACGTATTGGTTGGAGACTTCCTGCAGCCGTGCGGTCTTTTCGGACACGCGCGGTGCGCGGATGATGCTGTAGAGCTTGGCCTCGTTCATGCCAGCCACTCCTCGATCTTCTTGACCGCATCGGCGGTGAACACGATCGAATCGGCGCCGACGAGGGCCACCGGATCGAGTCCCTGCACGTCGCGGACTTCCACATAAGGCAAGTTGCGGGCCGAGAGGTACAGGTTCTCGGTCGCTTCCTCGGTGACGAGCAGCGGACGACGGCCCATTTCCAGCGACTTCAACATGGACACCATGCCGGAGGTCTTGGGCGAGTCGAGGTCGAGCTTCTCGACGACGGTGATGCGGCCCTGGCGGTTGAGTTCCGACAGGATCGACGCGATCGCCGCGCGGTACATCTTGCGGTTCACCTTCTGGGCGAAGCTGCGCGGCTTGGCCGCGAAGGTCACGCCGCCGCCGACGAAGATCGGAGCCGTCAGCGCGCCATGACGCGCACCGCCGCCCTTCTGCTTCTTCGACTTTTTGGTGGTGCCGTTGACTTCCGAACGGGTCTTCTGCGCCTTGGTGCCGGCGCGACCTGCGTTGCGGTAAGCCACGACCACCTGGTGAACCAGGTCTTCGCTGAATTCGCGATCGAAGATGGCGTCGGAAACCGACAGCTTCTTGTCGCTACCGTTGATGGCAAGTTCCATCGTTATGCTCCCTTGCTCGACGGGCGAACGATCACGTCGCCACCCGGAGCGCCCGGCACGGCGCCCTTGATCGCGATCAGGCCGCGCTCGGCGTCGACCTTGACCACTTCCAGGCCCTGCGTGCTCTGCTGAACGGCGCCCATGTGACCGGACATTTTCTTACCCGGGAAAACGCGGCCCGGCGTCTGGCGCTGGCCGATCGAACCGGGCGAGCGGTGCGACAGCGAGTTACCGTGCGTCGCGTCGCCCATGCTGAAGTTCCAGCGCTTGATCGTGCCCTGGAAGCCCTTGCCCTTGGTGATGCCCTGGACGTCGACGATCTGGCCCACTTCGAAGATGTCGGCCTTGATCTCGCCGCCCACTTCGAAAGCGCCGATCTTGTCGGCTTCCACGCGCAGCTCCCACAAGCCGCGACCGGCTTCGACCTTCGCCTTGGCGAGGTGACCGGCTTCGGGCTTGTTGACGAGCGCGGCGCGGCGCACGCCGACGGTCACCTGCACGGCGCTGTAACCGTCGGTTTCCGAGGTCTTGATTTGGGTGATGCGGTTCGGGGTGGCCTCGATGAGGGTCACCGGAACCGACTTGCCGTCTTCGGTGAAGAAGCGGCTCATGCCGGCCTTGCGACCGACAATGCCCAACGAATATTTCTTCGCGGTCATAGTGGTGGCCTCAGGTCAGCTTGATCTGAACGTCAACGCCAGCCGCGAGTTCGAGCTTCATCAGCGCGTCCACGGTCTTGTCGTTGGGGTCGATGATGTCGAGCACGCGCTTGTGCGTACGGGTCTCGTACTGGTCGCGCGCGTCCTTGTCGACGTGCGGGGAGACGAGAATGGTGTAACGCTCGATCTTGGTCGGCAGCGGGATCGGGCCGCGCACTTGCGCGCCGGTCCGCTTGGCCGTCTCGACGATCTCGCTGGCCGAGCGGTCGATCAGACGATGATCGTACGCTTTGAGCCGGATCCGGATCTTTTGGTCCGCCATGACGGAATTCCTTGGTTAAAAGAGCGACGGGACGGCTTCTGGGTGCGCCGGCCCCACGAAAACGCAAACACTCCAGGGCAACACCCTCGCCCCGGAGCTTCCTTGCCTGGAAAAACTAAGGCGGCCCGGTTTCCCGGCCCGCCCAGACTGAGCAGAACGCACGAAGGGCTCCATTAGCGTTCTTTGGATGCCCGAGGGCCCAGAACGTATGGAGCGCTGCCGTGCGACATATCCCTGTCTGGCGAATACGAGGTGCGTCCTGCTCCTCATTTCGCTGGTTGCGCCGCCCCGGCATAAACAGGGGTGACACGGTGGTCGCGCATTCTACAAGCATCCGCGACGGGAGTGCAAGCGCTCCGGCCTTTGGATGATGAATGCGTGCCCTGCCCTGTCTGGGCGGGGGCTCGACTACCGGCTTTCTGAATCGCGGTCGGGGGACTGCGATTAAGAAAACCGGCGACGGCTGGGCCGTCGCGGGTTTCTTGGAGCGGGCGGAACCTTGAGGGGCGCCACCCTTTAAAGCATGGAGCTGAAGATCCGTCGCTACCAACTTTCGGCCCCGGCCATCGCGCATAGCGCGATGGCGTTCGGCGCCACGCGACATGCGCTTCAACGCATGCCGCAAGCGCTGTCGCCTCACCCCCGCTTTCGCGGGGATGACGAACTGACAAAGCCGTGCGCGCCGAAGCGCGCACGGGTCAGTTCGTCACTTGATGATCTTCGCCACCACGCCCGCACCGACGGTACGACCGCCTTCGCGGATCGCGAAACGCAGGCCTTCGTCCATCGCCACCGGGTTGATCAGCGTGACGACCATCTTGATGTTGTCGCCCGGCATGACCATCTCGACGCCTTCCGGCAGCTCGCAAGCGCCGGTGATGTCGGTGGTGCGGAAGTAGAACTGCGGACGGTAGCCCTTGAAGAACGGGGTGTGACGGCCGCCTTCGTCCTTCGACAGCACATACACTTCGGCTTCGAACTCGGTGTGCGGCTTGATCGAACCCGGCTTGCACAGCACCTGGCCGCGCTCCACGTCGTCGCGCTTGGTGCCGCGCAGCAGCAGACCGGCGTTGTCGCCCGCCTGACCCTGGTCCAGCAGCTTGCGGAACATTTCAACGCCAGTGACCGTGGTCTTCTGGGTCGGACGGATACCGACGATTTCGATTTCGTCGCCCACCTTGATGATGCCGCGCTCGATACGGCCGGTCACCACGGTGCCGCGGCCCGAGATCGAGAACACGTCTTCCACCGGCATCAGGAACGGCTTGTCGATCGCGCGCTCCGGCTCCGGAATGAAGGTGTCCAGCGCGTCGACCAGCTTCAGGATCGCCGGCACGCCGATGTCGCTCTGGTCGCCTTCCAGCGCCAGACGGGCCGAACCGTGGATGATCGGGGTGTCGTCGCCCGGGAAGTCGTACTTGGTCAGCAGCTCGCGCACTTCCATCTCGACCAGCTCGAGCAGCTCGGCGTCGTCCACCATGTCGGCCTTGTTCAGGAACACGACGATGTACGGCACGCCGACCTGACGCGACAGCAGGATGTGTTCGCGGGTCTGCGGCATCGGGCCGTCAGCGGCCGAGCACACCAGAATCGCGCCGTCCATCTGCGCCGCACCGGTGATCATGTTCTTCACGTAGTCCGCGTGGCCCGGGCAGTCGACGTGCGCGTAGTGACGCGAAGCCGATTCGTATTCCACGTGCGCGGTCGAGATCGTGATGCCGCGAGCCTTTTCTTCCGGCGCCGCGTCGATCGCGTCGTACGCCTTGAACTCGCCGCCGAAACGCTCAGCGCCCACCTTGGTCAGCGCTGCGGTCAGCGTGGTCTTGCCATGGTCGACGTGACCGATGGTGCCGACGTTGACGTGCGGCTTGGTGCGCTCGAATTTACCCTTAGCCATGATGTATCTCTCTTAAGTTCTGTGATTCGTTGTTCGGGATGAGGGATTGGCGATCAACAGCCGCCCCATCCCTGATATTTGCTTGCGACCGGACTTCGATGCGGTTTCGGGAGCAGGTGGCATCCGCCTTGGCGAACCCCGAACCCCACTCCCGAATCCCGTCTATCAGCCGCCCTTCTTGATCACGGTCTCGGCGATGTTGTTCGGCGCCTCGGCGTAGTGATCGAATTCCATCGTGAAGGTCGCGCGACCCTGGGTCAGCGAACGGATGGTGGTCGCGTAGCCGAACATTTCGCCCAGCGGCACCATCGCGTTGATGGTCTTGCCCGACGGCGTGTCGTCCTGGCCCTGCAACAGGCCGCGACGACGGCTCAAGTCGCCCATGACGTCGCCGACGTACTCTTCCGGCGTCACCACTTCGACCTTCATCATCGGCTCCAGCAGGACCGGATCGGCCTTGCGGAAGCCTTCCTTGAAGGCCATCGACGCGGCGAGCTTGAACGCCATTTCCGACGAGTCGACGTCGTGGTACGAACCGAACACGAGCTTGACCTTCACGCCCACGACCGGGAAGCCGGCCAGCGGACCGCTGGTGATGGTCTCGCGCAGGCCCTTTTCGATCGCCGGGATGAATTCCTTCGGAATCACGCCGCCGGTGATGTCGTTGACGAACAGGAAATCGTTCTTGACGTCTTCGTCCGCACGATCCTTCTCGCTCATCGGCGACAGCTCGATCACCACGTGACCGTACTGACCCTTACCGCCGGACTGCTTGGCGTGCTTGTAATCCGACTTGACGTCCGACTTGCGGATGGTCTCGCGGTACGCCACCTGCGGCTTGCCGACGTTGGCTTCGACGTTGAACTCGCGCTTCATGCGGTCCACGAGGATGTCCAGGTGCAGCTCGCCCATGCCGGCGATGATGGTCTGGCCCGATTCTTCGTCGGTGCGCACGCGGAACGAAGGATCTTCCTGCGCCAGACGGCCCAGGGCGATACCCATCTTTTCCTGGTCCGACTTGGTCTTCGGTTCCACCGCCATCGAGATGACGGGCTCCGGGAACACCATGCGCTCCAGGGTGATGATGTGATCCTGCGCGCACAGCGTGTCGCCGGTGGTCACGTCCTTCAGGCCCACGGCCGCGGCGATGTCGCCGGCGCGGACTTCCTTGATTTCGTCGCGCTGGTTGGCGTGCATCTGCAGGATGCGGCCGACGCGTTCCTTCTTCGACTTGACCGGGTTGTACACCTGGTCGCCCGAATTCAGCACGCCCGAGTAGACGCGGAAGAAGGTCAGCGAACCCACGAACGGGTCGGTCATGATCTTGAACGCCAGCGCCGAGAACGGTTCGGTGTCGGACGCCTTGCGGGTGTCTTCCTTTTCGTCCTCGTCGATGCCTTGGACCGGCGGACGGTCGGACGGCGACGGCAGCAGGTTGATCACGCCGTCGAGCATGGCCTGAACGCCCTTGTTCTTGAACGCCGAGCCGCAGAACACCGGCACGATCTCGACGCGCAGGGTGCGCGCGCGCAGACCGGCGACGATTTCTTCTTCGCTCAGCTCGCCTTCGTTGAGGTACTTGTCCATGTACTCTTCCGAGGCTTCCGCCGCGGCTTCGATCATGAACGCGCGCGCCTCTTCGGCCTTGGACTGCAGCTCGGCCGGGATGTCGCGGTATTCGAACTTGGTGCCCTGCGACGCGACGTCCCAGTGGATCGCCTTCATCTTGAGCAGGTCGACCACGCCTTCGAAGCCGTCTTCGGCGCCGATCGGCACCTGCATCGGCACGGCGTACGCGCCCAGGCGCGCCTTCAGCTGCTCGACGACCTTATCGAAGTTGGCGCCGGTGCGGTCCATCTTGTTGACGAACGCCATGCGCGGCACGGAGTACTTGTTGGCCTGACGCCACACGGTCTCCGACTGCGGCTGGACGCCGCCGACCGCGCACAGCACGAACACCGCGCCGTCGAGGACGCGCAGCGAGCGCTCCACTTCGATGGTGAAGTCGACGTGCCCGGGGGTGTCGATGATGTTGAAGCGGTGCTCGGGCAGCGACTTGTCCATGCCCTTCCAGAACGCGGTGGTCGCGGCGGAAGTGATGGTGATGCCGCGTTCCTGCTCCTGCTCCATCCAGTCCATCGTCGCGGCACCTTCGTGCACTTCGCCGATCTTGTGGCTGACGCCGGTGTAGAACAGGATGCGTTCGGAAGTCGTGGTCTTGCCGGCATCGATGTGGGCCATGATGCCGAAGTTGCGGTAACGCTCGATGGGAGTGGTGCGAGCCACGGGACCCTCTCGTAATAGATTTTCGAATTCCAGATGGCCGGACGCCGCCTTATCGGCGGCCTCCGGTTCGCAAGGCGGCCGTATCGCCGCCGCGGCAACATCTCATGCGGATGTTGCGAAGGCCCTGTCGCCAGGGCGCTCGGATCACCAGCGGTAGTGAGCGAACGCGCGGTTCGCTTCTGCCATGCGGTGAGTCTCTTCGCGCTTCTTGATCGCCGCGCCGCGGTTCTCAGAGGCATCGAGCAGCTCGGCGGCCAGCTTGCGCGGCATCGAGCTCTCGCCGCGCTTGCGCGCGGATTCGATCAGCCAACGCATCGCCAGCGCCATGCGGCGCGAGGTGCGCACTTCGACCGGCACCTGGTAGGTGGCGCCGCCGACGCGACGCGACTTGACTTCGACCGACGGCGAAACGTTGGTCAGCGCCTTCTCAACCAGCTCGAGGGCGTTCGGATTCTTTTCACCGATGACGTCCATTGCGCCGTAAACGATCTTCTCGGCGACGGACTTCTTGCCGCTCTGCATGACCATATTGATGAAGCGCGCGATCGTCTCGCTGCCGTGCTTGGGATCGGGCAGAACCGAACGCTGCGGGGTGGAACCTTTACGCGACATGGTGCGTACCTATTTTCGTGATTCTTGACAGACGTGCTTGCGGGTGGCGGCGCGGTGCGCCGGCCTGGGCAGCGACGCGCTTAGGACTTCGGACGCTTGGCGCCGTACTTGGAACGGCTCTGGCGACGCTTGGCGACACCGGCGGCGTCGAGCGAGCCGCGGACGGTGTGGTAGCGCACGCCCGGCAGGTCCTTGACGCGGCCGCCGCGGATCAGCACGACCGAGTGTTCCTGCAGGTTGTGGCCTTCGCCGCCGATGTACGAAATGACTTCGTAACCGTTGGTCAGGCGCACCTTGGCGACCTTACGCAGAGCCGAGTTCGGCTTCTTCGGGGTCGTGGTGTACACGCGGGTGCAAACGCCGCGACGCTGCGGGCAGTTCGCGAGCGCCGGCGAGGCGCTCTTGTAGGTGGTCGCCTGCCGCGGCTTGCGGACGAGCTGATTGATGGTTGCCATCTAGAACTCTTGTATTGAGGGGCCGGGCGGCCGCTTCGGGATTAACGAACGGCACGTCGAATGCACCCGACCCACCGAGACGAAAAAGTATAGCCCGCGCTGAACGTTTCCGTCAACGCAGGCGATGCGAACAGCCGAAACCAGCGCACGAATGCGCCGATTTGCATGCTTATTCGATTGATCCCGCCCTACCTTGGGCCGAACACTAGGCGCTCCCTGCGCCTAATTTCGTGATCTGGGATACGGCCCATACGGGTCGATCCGGTCCGCGACGATAGCACATTTCTTTGGGTTTGCCACCCTCTTGCCTGTTCGGAGCGAGGGCGCCCGCCCCCAGTCCGTCATTCCGGCGGAAGCCGGAACCCATGTTGCTGTTAGCCCAAGCCGGAGCGGAGATCAAAATGGGTTCCGGCTTTCGCCGGAATGACGGGTTGGGGGCGGCGGCGGCGCCTGTGAGCGATCGGATTTCAGTGGTGTCTTGCCGAACCCAGTCCCCGGCCCGAGCCCCGAATCCCCCCCCCCCCGGCCAAATCGCAGGCAAAAAACAAGGCGGGCATCGCTGCCCGCCTTGCTCATGAACCGGCTTGGAGACTAAGGCTTACGCGTTGTCGTCGCCCGCCACCGTTTCCACCGCGGCCGGAGCCGGGGCTTCGACGGCGGTGACCGGGCCGGACAGCGCCTCCATCTCCGAGTCGGTCAGACCCGAGGCGTTCTTGCGGCGCTGGGTGTGGTACGCCAGACCGGTACCGGCCGGGATCAGACGGCCGACGATCACGTTCTCCTTCAGGCCGCGCAGGCCGTCGCGGGTACCGCGCACGGCGGCCTCGGTCAGCACGCGGGTGGTTTCCTGGAAGGACGCGGCCGAGATGAACGACTCGGTCGCCAGCGAGGCCTTGGTGATGCCCAGCAGGACCGGATCGTACTTGGCCGGGATCTCGTTGCGGGCCAGCAGACGCGCGTTCTCTTCGACGAAGCGCTGACGCTCGACCTGTTCGCCGTGCAGGAACTTGCTGTCGCCGTGGTCGGTGATTTCGACCTTGCGCAGCATCTGACGGACGATCACTTCGATGTGCTTGTCGTTGATCTTCACGCCCTGCAGGCGGTAGACGTCCTGGATTTCCTTGGTCAGGTACACGGCCAAGGGCTCCACGCCCAGCAGGCGCAGGATGTCCTGCGGGCTCGGCTCGCCGTCCACCACGGTCTCGCCCTTCTCCACGTGTTCGCCTTCGAACACGATGATCTGGCGGTACTTCGGGATCAGCTCTTCGTGCTCTTCACCGTCGGCCTGCTTGATGATCAAGCGCTGCTTGCCCTTGGTGTCCTTGCCGAAGCTGACGATGCCGGAGACTTCGGCGAGGATCGCCGGGTCCTTGGGCTTGCGCGCTTCGAACAAGTCGGCCACGCGCGGCAGACCACCGGTGATGTCGCGGGTCTTCGACGCTTCCTGCGGGATCTTGGCGACCACGTCGCCCACGCCGACGGCGGCGCCGTCCTGCAGGTTGACGATCGAGCGCGGCGGCAGCAGGTACTGCGCCGGCAGGTCGGTACCGGGGATGGTCAGATCCTTGCCGTTCTTGTCGACGATGCGGACGATCGGACGCAGATCCTTGCCCTGCGAACCGCGACGCTTGGGATCGGTGATTTCGCGCGAAGCCAGGCCGGTCAGTTCGTCGGTCTTCTCGATCACGGTCACGCCATCGACGAAGTCGATGAAGCGGATGAAACCGGCGACTTCCGAAACGATCGGGTGGTTATGCGGATCCCAGTTGGCGACGGTCTGGCCGGCCTTGATCTCGGCGCCGTCCTTGACCGCGACGGTCGCACCGTACGGCAGCTTGTAGCGCTCGCGCTCGCGCCCGTGCGGGTCGAGCACCGACAGTTCGCCCGAACGCGACACCGCGACCAGGTGGCCGTTGGCGTGGGCGACGTGCTTGAGGTTGTTGAACTTGATCGAACCGGTGGTCTTGACCGTGACGTTGTCGATCGCCGCAGCTCGCGATGCCGCACCACCGATGTGGAAGGTACGCATGGTCAGCTGGGTGCCGGGCTCACCGATCGACTGCGCGGCGACGACGCCGACCGCTTCGCCGTGGTTGACCAGGTGGCCGCGGCCGAGGTCGCGACCGTAGCAGTTGGCGCACACGCCGAAGCTGCTGGTGCAGGTGATCGTGGAGCGGACCTTGATCGACTGGACGCTGGCGTCCTCAAGCTTGGCCACCCAGGCTTCGTCGAGCAGGGTGTTGCGGGTGACGATCGGATCTTCGTCGTTGCCCGGCAGGAACACGTCCTCGGCCACGACGCGGCCCAGCACGCGGTCGCGCAGCGGTTCGACCACGTCGCCGCCTTCGACGATCGGGGTCATGGTCAGACCCTCGAGCGTGCCGCAGTCGGTTTCGGTGATCACCACGTCCTGCGCCACGTCGACCAGACGACGGGTCAGGTAACCCGAGTTCGCGGTCTTCAACGCGGTATCGGCCAGGCCCTTACGCGCGCCGTGGGTCGAGATGAAGTACTGCAGAACGTTCAGGCCTTCGCGGAAGTTCGCGGTGATCGGCGTCTCGATGATCGAGCCGTCGGGACGCGCCATCAGGCCGCGCATACCGGCCAGCTGACGGATCTGCGCCTGCGAACCACGCGCGCCGGAGTCGGCCATGATGTAAATCGAGTTCATGGACTTCTGCGGAACGCGCTTGCCTTCGGCGTTTTCGACCGTGTCGGTACCGATCGCGTCCATCATCGCCTTGGCCACGCGCTCGTTGGTGCGCGACCAGATGTCGACGACCTTATTGTAGCGCTCGCCGGCGGTGACCAGACCGGACTGGTACTGCTGCTGGATTTCCAGCACTTCGGTCTCGGCCTCGGCCAGGATGCCCTTCTTCTCGCCCGGGATGATCATGTCGTCGATGCCGATGGAGACGCCGGCGCGGGTCGCGTAAGCGAAGCCGGTGTACATCAGGCGGTCGGCGAACACGACCGTGTCCTTCAGGCCGAGCATGCGGTAGCACGAGTTGATCAAGCGGCTGATGTTCTTCTTGGTCAGCTCGGTGTTGGCCAGCGCGTACGGCAGGCCGTCGGGCAGGATCTCGCGCAGCAGGGCGCGGCCGACGGTGGTCTCGACGATCGAGGTCTTGGGCTCGCGGGTGCCGTCCTCGTTGATCACGGTCTCGGTGATGCGGACCTTGACCTTGGCGTGGATCTGCACGACGCGGTTGTCGTAAGCGCGCTTAACTTCGGCGACGTTGGCGAACACCATGCCCTCGCCCGCCTTGTTCTCCAGGGCGCGGGTCATGTAGTACAGACCCAGCACGACGTCCTGCGACGGCACGATGATCGGCTCGCCGTTGGCCGGCGAGAGGATGTTGTTGGACGCCATCATCAGCGCGCGCGCTTCCAGCTGGGCTTCCAGCGAGAGCGGCACGTGCACGGCCATCTGGTCGCCGTCGAAGTCGGCGTTGAAGGCGGTACACACCAGCGGGTGCAGCTGGATCGCCTTGCCTTCGATCAACACCGGCTCGAACGCCTGGATGCCCAGACGGTGCAGGGTCGGCGCACGGTTCAACAGCACCGGATGCTCGCGGATCACCTCTTCCAGGATGTCCCAAACTTCCGCCTCTTCACGCTCGACCAGCTTCTTGGCGGCCTTGATCGTGGTGGCCAGGCCGCGACGCTGCAGCTTGGCGAAGATGAAGGGCTTGAACAGCTCCAGCGCCATCTTCTTCGGCAGGCCGCACTCGTGCAGACGCAGGGTCGGGCCGACCACGATGACCGAACGGCCCGAGTAGTCCACGCGCTTGCCGAGCAGGTTCTGACGGAACCGGCCCTGCTTGCCCTTGATCATGTCGGCCAGCGACTTGAGCGGGCGCTTGTTGGTGCCGGTGATGGCGCGGCCGCGGCGGCCGTTGTCCATCAGGGCGTCGACCGATTCCTGCAGCATGCGCTTTTCGTTGCGCACGATGATGTCGGGCGCATTGAGTTCGAGCAGGCGGCGCAGACGGTTGTTGCGGTTGATCACGCGGCGGTACAGATCGTTCAGATCCGAGGTCGCGAAGCGGCCGCCTTCCAGCGGCACCAGCGGACGCAGATCCGGCGGCAGCACCGGCAGCACGGTCATGACCATCCACTCCGGACGGTTGCCGGATTCGAGGAAGGCTTCGACCAGCTTGATCCGCTTGGTCAGACGCTTGAGCTTGGTTTCCGAGCCGGTCGAAGAAATTTCTTCCTTCAACTGCAGCATTTCCGACTGCAGATCGATCGTGCGCAGCAGGTCGTACACGGCTTCGGCGCCCATCGCGGCTTCGAAGTCGTCGCCGTGCTCCTGACGCGCGGTCAGGTACTGCTCTTCGGTCAGCAGGTTGCCGCGTTCCATCGGGGTCAGACCCGGCTCGGTCACGACGTAGGCTTCGAAGTACAGGATGCGCTCGATGTCGCGCAGGGTCATGTCCAGCATCAGGCCGATGCGCGAGGGCAGCGACTTGAGGAACCAGATGTGCGCGACCGGCGAAGCCAGGTCGATGTGGCCCATGCGCTCGCGGCGCACCTTGGCCAGGGTGACTTCAGTGCCGCACTTCTCGCAGACCACGCCACGGTGCTTCATGCGCTTGTACTTGCCGCACAGGCACTCGTAGTCCTTGATCGGTCCGAAGATCGCGGCGCAGAACAGGCCGTCGCGTTCGGGCTTGAAGGTACGGTAGTTGATGGTTTCCGGCTTCTTCACTTCGCCGAACGACCACGAACGGATCAGGTCCGGCGAGGCCAGCGCGATCTTGATCGCGTCGAAGTCCAGCGCGGGACGCTGCTGGTTGAAGAGATTGAGCAAGTCTTTCATTTCTTTACTCCAAGCGGAGGAATTCGGCAGGCGGAGAGCAACAGCGGGGAGAGAAGCGGTGTCGGGGAATGGGGAACTGCGGGTAGCGCCAGGCGCCGGATTCCCTCAGTTCCCTACCTCTTATCCCGCTGTCAGTTCTCTTCCAGCTCCATGTTGATCGCCAGCGAACGGATTTCCTTGACCAACACGTTGAAGGACTCCGGCATGCCGGCGACCATTTCGTACTCGCCGTCGACGATGTTCTTGTACATCTGGTTGCGGCCCTGCACGTCGTCGGACTTCACCGTCAGCATTTCCTGCAGGGTGTAGGCCGCGCCGTAGGCTTCCAGCGCCCAGACTTCCATTTCGCCGAAACGCTGACCGCCGAACTGCGCCTTGCCGCCCAGCGGCTGCTGGGTGACGAGCGAGTACGGACCGGTCGAACGCGCGTGCATCTTGTCGTCGACCAAGTGGTTCAGCTTCAGCATGTGCATGTAGCCGATGGTCACCGGACGCTCGAACGCTTCGCCGGTACGGCCGTCGTGCAGCACGGCCTGGCCGCTGCTCGGCAGGTCGGCGAGTTCGAGCATGCGCTTGATCTCGAACTCCGCCGCGCCGTCGAACACCGGCGTCGCCATCGGCACGCCGTCGGTCAGGTTGCGGGCGAGCGTCAACAGTTCCTCATCGGTGAACTGCTTCAGATCCACGCGCTGACCGTGCAGCTTCTGGTCGTGGTTGTAGATCTCGTCGAGGAACTTGCGCAGCTCGGCGATCTTCTGTTGCGCCTCCAGCATGCGCTGGATTTTCTGGCCCAGGCCCTTGGCGGCCCAGCCCAGATGCACTTCCAGGATCTGGCCGATGTTCATACGCGACGGCACGCCCAGCGGGTTCAGCACGATGTCGACGGTCTGACCGTCGGCCGCGTACGGCATGTCCTCGACCGGCACGATGGTCGACACGACACCCTTGTTGCCGTGACGGCCGGCCATCTTGTCGCCCGGCTGGATGCGGCGCTTGACCGCCAGGAACACCTTGACCGTCTTCAGGATGCCCGGAGCGAGGTCGTCGCCCTGGGTGATCTTGCCGCGCTTGTCGGCGAAGCGGCGCTCGAATTCCTTCTGGTGGACGTCGATCTGCTTCTGCGCGCGCTCGATCGCCTCGATCGCTTCCTCGTCCTTCATGCGCAGGGTGAACCAGTCGGACTTCTTCAGACCGTCCAGCACCAGCGAGGTGACGGTGTCGCCCTTCTTCAGGCTGGCGCCGCCGTTGGCGACCTTGCCGATCAGCTGCGAACGCAGACGATCGTAGATGGCCGCTTCCAGGATCCGGAACTGGTCGTCGAAGTCCTTCTTGACCCGGCGGATTTCCGACTCTTCGATCTGACGGGCGCGCTTGTCCTTCTCGATGCCGTCGCGGGTGAAGACCTGCACGTCGATGACGGTGCCGTCCATGCCCGGGGGCACGCGCAGCGAGCTGTCCTTAACGTCGGACGCCTTCTCGCCGAAGATCGCGCGCAGCAGCTTCTCTTCCGGAGTCAGCTGCGACTCGCCCTTCGGCGTGACCTTGCCGACCAGGATGTCGCCGGCACGCACTTCCGCGCCGATGTACACCACGCCCGACTCGTCGAGGCGGTTCAAGGCCTGCTCGGAGACGTTGGGGATGTCGGCGGAGATTTCTTCCGGCCCCAGCTTGGTGTCGCGCGCCGAGCAGGTCAGCTCTTCGATGTGGATCGTGGTGTAGCGATCCTCTTCGACCACGCGCTCGGAGAGCAGGATCGAGTCTTCGAAGTTGTAGCCGTTCCACGGCATGAACGCGACCAGCATGTTCTGGCCGAGCGCGAGCTCGCCGATGTCGGTCGAGGGGCCGTCGGCCAGCACGTCGCCGCGGGCGATGACGTCGCCGACCTTGACCAGCGGGCTCTGGTTGATACAGGTGTTCTGGTTGGAACGCGTGTACTTGATCAGGTTGTAGATGTCCACGCCGGCATCGGTGACGCCGGAGATTTCGCTCTCGTTGACCTTGACCACGATGCGGGCCGCGTCGATCTGTTCGATCGTGCCGCCACGCAGCGCGTTCACCGTCACGCCCGAGTCGCGCGCCACGGCGCGCTCGATGCCGGTGCCGACCAGCGGCTTCTGCGAACGCAGGGTCGGAACGGCTTGACGCTGCATGTTCGCGCCCATCAGCGCGCGGTTGGCGTCGTCGTGCTCCAGGAACGGAACCAGCGCGGCCGCGACCGACACGGTCTGCATCGGCGAGACGTCCATGAAGTGGATCTCGGACGGCGGCTTGAGCAGGGTTTCGCCCTGGTAACGGCAGGCGACGAACTGGGCGGTGATCATGCCCTTGTCGTCCTGCGGCGCGTTGGCCTGGGCGATGACGTACTCGTTCTCTTCGATCGCCGACAGGAACTCGACGTCGTCGGTGACCTTGCCGTCCACGACCTTGCGGTACGGCGTCTCCAGGAAGCCGTACTTGTTGGTGCGGGCGAACACGGCGAGCGAGTTGATCAGGCCGATGTTCGGGCCTTCAGGCGTTTCGATGGTGCACACGCGCCCGTAATGGGTCGGGTGCACGTCGCGCACTTCGAAGCCGGCGCGCTCGCGGGTCAGACCGCCCGGGCCGAGGGCCGACACGCGACGCTTGTGCGTGACTTCCGACAGCGGGTTGTTCTGGTCCATGAACTGCGACAGCTGCGAGGAGCCGAAGAACTCCTTGATCGCGGCGGCCACGGGCTTGGCGTTGATGAGTTCCTGCGGGGTGAGGCCTTCGGACTCGGCCATCGACAGGCGCTCTTTGACCGCGCGCTCGACGCGGACCAGGCCGACGCGGAAGGTGTTCTCGGCCATTTCGCCGACCGAACGCACGCGACGGTTGCCCAGGTGATCGATGTCGTCGACAACGCCGCGGCCGTTGCGGATCTCGGTCAGGGTGCGGATGACGTCGAGGATGTCCGAGGTCTGGCCGAGTTCGTTGCGCAGGCGCACCGATTCCTCGTCCTTACGCTCGGAGAAGTACTTCGCGTCGTACAGCACCGAAGCGCCGACGGTTTCCTTGCGGCCGATGCGGCGGTTGAACTTCATCCGGCCCACGCCCGACAGGTCGTAGCGCTCGAAGGTGAAGAACAGGTTGTGGAACAGATTCTGCGCGGCGTCCTTGGTCGGCGGCTCGCCCGGACGCATCATCCGGTAGATTTCGACCAGCGCTTCCAGCTGGGTCTTCGACGGATCGATGCGCAGGGTGTTGGAGATGTACGGACCGCGGTCCAGGTCGTTGACCCAGATGGTGCCGACCGACTCGATGCCGGCCTTGCGGAACGCGGCCAGCTGCTCTTCGCTGATTTCGTCGTTGGCCGAGGCCAGCAGTTCGCCGGACTTGGTGTCGATGACGTCGTGCGAGAGGATGCGGCCGACCAGGTAGCTGTCGGGCACGGCCAGCGCGGCGATGCCGGACTGTTCCATCTGCTTGACGTGGCGCGCGGTGATGCGCTTGCCGGCTTCGACGATGACCTTGTCGCCGTCGGCCAGATCGAAGTCCAGGGTTTCGCCGCGCAGGCGCTCGGAGACCAGCTCCCACTGCACGCCCTCGGACATGATGTGGAAGGTGTTGATCTCGAAGAACTCGGCCAGCATCTCGGTGTTGTTGTAGCCGAGCGCGCGCAGCAGCACGGTCACCGGCAGCTTGCGGCGACGGTCGATACGAGTGAACAGCGCATCCTTCGGGTCGTACTCGAAGTCCAGCCACGAGCCGCGATACGGAATGATGCGGGCGCTGTACAGCAGCTTGCCCGAGCTGTGGGTCTTGCCGCGGTCGTGATCGAAGAACACGCCCGGCGAGCGGTGCAGCTGCGAGACGATGACGCGCTCGGTGCCGTTGACGATGAAGGTACCGTTGTCGGTCATGAGCGGAATCTCGCCCATGTAGACCTCTTGCTCCTTGACGTACTTGATCGCCTTGGTCGAGGACTCGCGATCGTAGATCACCAGGCGCACGGTCACGCGCAGCGGAGCGCCGTAGGACAGGCCGCGGTTACGGCATTCGCGCTCGTCGAACACCGGGTCGCCGAGCTTGTAGCCCACGTACTCGAGCGCAGCGTTGCCGCTGTAGCTGGAGATCGGGAACACCGACTTCAGCGCGGCATGCAGGCCGCGGTCGGCGCGTTTGGCCGGGTCGGTGTGTTCCTGCAGGAATTCGCGATAGGAATCGACCTGAATCGCCAGCAGGAAGGGAACTTCGAGGATGGACTTGCGCTTGCCGAAGTCCTTGCGGATGCGCTTCTTTTCAGTGAACGAATAGTTCGTGGAAGCTGTGGTCATGGTGAGCTACCGCCTCGATTAGCTAATGGGCCGGGAAAGCCGCCTGACAGCGGGTCTTTCCGGGCGAACCGCGCGTCCGCGGTTCGGGGGACTAATGACTGAACCAAAAATTGCCAGTGGGAAGTCGCTGGTATTGCCGGCACCAGCACGCCTTCTCCCGCTACTTCCGACTGTCAACTCGGGTGGGGCCGGAACCGGGGATCCGGGATTGCAAACTCGCGGCGGCAGCTGTTTTCGCGCTGACGCTTAAGCGAATCTTCAATCCCGAATTCCCGATCCCGTGGAACGGCCAAAGGCCGGGGACTTTCGTCCCCAGCCTTGGGTGGTCGCCAAGAAAAATCGGCGACGCAAGTACGGCTTACTTGACTTCGACGGTCGCACCAGCGGCTTCGAGGTCCTTCTTGAACTTCGCGGCGTCGTCCTTGGAGACGGCGTCCTTGACGGTCTGCGGAGCGCCTTCGACCAGGTCCTTGGCTTCCTTCAGGCCCAGGCCGGTGATGGCGCGGACAGCCTTAATGACTTCGACCTTCTTCTCGCCGGCGGCCTTCAGCACGACGGTGAATTCGGTCTGCTCTTCGACCGGAGCGGCGTCGGCGGCCGGGCCACCAGCCATGACGACCGGAGCAGCGGCGGTGACGCCGAACTTCTCTTCGATCGCGCGGACCAGTTCCATGACTTCCATCAGGCTCTTTTCGGCGATGGCGTCGACGATTTGTTCGTTGGACAGGGACATGTGTATTACCTCAGGAAATATTGATCTTTCGAATCGGGTTCAGTGAAGCGGTCGCGAACGCGGTGCGGCGATTACGCCGGTTCCGCTTCGGCCGGAGCTTCGACAGCGACTTCGCCGCCGCCCTGCTTGTCGGCCACGGCCTTGACGGCGCGGGCGAACATGCTGGCGGGCTCGGACAGAACGCGGGCGAGCATGCCCAGGGCCTGTTCGAGGGTCGGCAGCGAGGCGAGGACTTCGACGTGGCTGGCCGGATAAACCTGGCCACCCAACGCGACGACCTTGGCCTGCAGCTTGTCGTTGCCCTTGGCGAATTCCTTGATCAGACGCCCGGCGGCGCCGGGTTCTTCGGTCGAGAACGCATACAGCAGCGGACCGACGAGCTTGTCTTGGACGCACTCGTATTCGGTACCGGCGACGGCGCGCGCGGCCAGGGTGTTCTTGACAACACGCAAGTACACACCGGTTTCGCGAGCCTTCTTGCGCATCGCGGTCATTTGACCGACCGTGATGCCAGCGTACTCGGCAGCAACCAAGGAGTGAGCCTTCGCGGCGACTTCTGCCAGTTCGGCGACTACTTCTTGCTTCTGAGACAGATTAAGAGCCATTGCACTCCTCCATAAGCCGAGATTCGTGGTTTGGGAGTCCGGACTGGTAAGCGCCTGGCTTGCCGATCCTCGATCCCGAACATCCAATCCCGGCCCTATTGACTCCGCTCACGGCTCCTGCCGCTTGCGGTCCTGGGCAGCACCGTCCTTGGCGCCGGGGATGCCCAGCGGCATCCCGGGTGGTGGCCTTTCCTGAAAAAAAGATTCAGGGGCGGCACCATCTACGCCGGCCCGGCTCCGAAGAGTCCGAATTAAGCGATCCCGCTGTATCGACGGCGACTCCTTGCCGTGTCGAGCTTCCGTTGCCCGTCGTCGATATGCGCCGACCGCGCCTGCGGTCTTTGACGGCTATCGCTTCGGGTTTTTGGCCCTGGGCGATGCCCTCAAAAAGTTAGGAGCGAGTTGAGAGAAGCGAGAAACGAGCAGGAGCGAATACGGCTTTTCGCTCACTCCTCACTTCTTTTCACTCACTCCTGATTGTTCGTTGCTGCGACCAGGGTGAAGCCCTGGATCCCCGCTTTCACGGGGATGACGTCTTGGCAAAGGCGCTCGCGCTATGCGCGAGCGCGCCAAAACGTCACTTCAACGTCAGCGAGGTCTGATCGACGATCACGCCCGGACCCATGGTCGAGCTGATCGAGATCTTCTGCAGGTACTGACCCTTGGCGGTCGACGGCTTGGCCTTGATCAGGTCCAGCAGCAGCGCCTGCAGGTTGTCCTTCAGCGAGCCGTCTTCGAAGGAGGCCTTGCCGATGGTGCAGTGGATGATGCCGCCCTTGTCGGTGCGGTAACGGACCTGACCGCCCTTGGCGTTCTTGACCGCTTCGGCCGGGTTGGCCGACACGGTGCCGACCTTCGGGTTCGGCATCAGGCCGCGCGGGCCCAGCACCTGACCGAGCTTACCGACCACGCGCATGGCGTCCGGGGTAGCGATGACGACGTCGTAGTTCAGATCGCCGGCCTGCATCTTCTCGGCCAGATCGTCCATGCCCACGGCTTCGGCGCCCGCGGCCAGAGCCTCGTCGGCCTTGGCGCCGGCGGGGGCGAACACCGCCACGCGCACGGTCTTGCCGGTACCGGCCGGCAGCACGGTCGAACCGCGGACCTGCTGGTCGGACTTCTTCGCGTCCACGCCCAGACGGACGGACACGTCGATGGACTCGACGAACTTGGCCTTGGTGGCGGTCTTGACGATCTTGACGGCTTCGTCGAAGGAGTAAGCCTTGCCCGGAACGACGGCGGCCTTGATTGCTTTTTCGCGCTTAGTGATTGCCATGTCTTAGCCCTCCACCACCAGACCCATGCTGCGGGCGGAGCCCGCAATCGTCTTCACCGCCGCGTCCAGATCGGCCGCGGTCAGATCGGCTTCTTTCGCCTTGGCGATGTCTTCGAGCTGCTTGCGGGTGACCTTGCCCACCTTGTCGGTGTTCGGGCGCTTGGAGCCGGAGCTGATGCCCGCGGCCTTCTTCAGCAGCACCGAAGCCGGGGTCGACTTGGTGACGAAGGTGAAGGTACGGTCCGAGTAGGCCGTGATGATGACCGGGGTCGGAAGACCCGGCTCGAGCTTGGAGGTCGCGGCGTTGAACGCTTTGCAGAACTCCATGATGTTCAGGCCGCGCTGACCCAGCGCAGGACCGACCGGCGGCGAGGGGTTGGCCTGACCGGCCTTGACCTGCAGCTTGATGTAGCCGACTACTTTCTTTGCCATTTGGTTTCTCTCCGGGTGCTAGCGCCTAGACCGCGGGCTCCCCATCGGGCCGGAAATCGCGCGTTCCGGCATCGCGTTGTTTGTTGCGCAGACAGCCGCCCCGGGGTGTCGAAGGGGGCGGCTGAACGAATAAGGCCCGCTGCACACAAGCAGCGAGCCGCACACTATATCAGGTTTTTCGGACTTTGCAGCCCGCAGACCGGGGCTGGGACCGGCCGGGCCGGCCCCGCAGGGCTCAGGTGGCCTTTTCGACCTGCCCGAACTCCAGCTCGACCGGGGTCGAGCGGCCGAAGATCAGCACGGCCACGCGCAGGCGGCTCTTTTCGTAGTTGATCTCTTCGACCACGCCATTGAAGTCCACGAACGGGCCGTCGACCACGCGAACCATCTCGCCCGGCTCGAACAGCACCTTCGGACGCGGCTTTTCGACGCCTTCCTGAACGCGCTGCAGAATGCGGTCGGCCTCGCTGTCCTGGATCGGCAGCGGGCGATCGGCGGTGCCGCCGATGAAACCCATGACCTTCGGGGTTTCCTTGATCAGGTGCCAGCTTTCGCTGTCGATGCGCGGAATGCCGGCTTCGTCGTGCGTGGAGATCTGGACCAGGACGTAACCCGGGAAGAACTTGCGCTCGGAACGGCGCTTCTGGCCGGAGCGCATCTCGATGACTTCTTCGGTCGGAACCAGGACTTCGCCGAAGCGGTCCTGCATTTCGAAACGGACGATGCGGTCGCGCAGCGCCTGCGCCACGGACTTTTCGAAACCGGAATAGGCGTGGACTACGTACCAACGCTTGTTGTCTTGCGTGTTCAAGTCGGTCGTCTCCTCAGCGCGACAGCAGGAATTTGACCGCGAGCTGGATCACCCAGTCGAAACCGGACAGGATCAGGCTCAGGATGGCCACGGCGATCATCACCACCCAGGTGGTCTTGAGCGCTTCTTCGCGAGTCGGCCAAACCACTTTGCGCAGTTCGAACCGCGATTCGGACAGGAACTCGCGAGTCTGGATGCCCTTGGCCGAGAACATGAACACGGCCGCGCCGGCCAGCAGGCCCGCCACGACCGCACCCGAACGCGCCGGGCCGCTCCAATTCTCGAACCAGAGGTAGGCGAACACACCGCCCGCTGCCAGCAGCAGGGCCAGCGCGTACTTGACGATGTCACCGGCGCCGCCGGATTTGTGTTGTTCGGCCTTGCTGTTCATTCTCGGGGCGATTCCCTCGCGAAAGCCCGCCCATCCCTGCGCGGCCCTTTCAATGCATTCCAGTCGCCGGGTCGTCCGAACCGGCTCGGTATCGAGTGGCACGCCAGGAGGGACTCGAACCCCCAACCTGCGGTTTTGGAGACCGCTGCTCTGCCAATTGAGCTACTGGCGTACGTCTTTGAAATCTTCCGACCCGGACCGCCGCCCTGTTCGGCCAGCGACCGGTCGATCATTGTGTTCAAAAACACGACGCTTTGAAACAACGAAGGCGGACCGGGTTGCCGGCCCGCCGTTCGCGGCGTGCGGCGATCTTGCGACCGCCGCGACGGGTTGTTACTTGATGATCTTAGCCACCACGCCCGCGCCGACGGTACGACCGCCTTCGCGGATCGCGAAGCGCAGGCCTTCGTCCATCGCCACCGGGTTGATCAGCGTGACGACCATCTTGATGTTGTCGCCCGGCATGACCATCTCGACGCCTTCCGGCAGCTCGCAAGCGCCGGTGATGTCGGTGGTGCGGAAGTAGAACTGCGGACGGTAGCCCTTGAAGAACGGGGTGTGACGGCCGCCTTCGTCCTTCGACAGCACATACACTTCGGCTTCGAACTCGGTGTGCGGCTTGATCGAACCCGGCTTGCACAGCACCTGGCCGCGCTCCACGTCGTCGCGCTTGGTGCCGCGCAGCAGCAGACCGGCGTTGTCGCCCGCCTGACCCTGGTCCAGCAGCTTGCGGAACATTTCAACGCCA
Organism: Pseudomonas sp. CGJS7; assembly: GCF_036961695.1. Taxonomy (NCBI): domain Bacteria; kingdom Pseudomonadati; phylum Pseudomonadota; class Gammaproteobacteria; order Pseudomonadales; family Pseudomonadaceae; genus Pseudomonas; species Pseudomonas sp. CGJS7. Next base: position 25,969 of record NZ_JBAMDI010000131.1, read on the forward strand.
GTGACCGTGGTCTTCTGGGTCGGACGGATACCGACGATTTCGATTTCGTCGCCCACCTTGATGATGCCGCGCTCGATACGGCCGGTCACCACGGTGCCGCGGCCCGAGATCGAGAACACGTCTTCCACCGGCATCAGGAACGGCTTGTCGATCGCGCGCTCCGGCTCCGGAATGAAGGTGTCCAGCGCGTCGACCAGCTTCAGGATCGCCGGCACGCCGATGTCGCTCTGGTCGCCTTCCAGCGCCAGACGGGCCGAACCGTGGATGATCGGGGTGTCGTCGCCCGGGAAGTCGTACTTGGTCAGCAGCTCGCGCACTTCCATCTCGACCAGCTCGAGCAGCTCGGCGTCGTCCACCATGTCGGCCTTGTTCAGGAACACGACGATGTACGGCACGCCGACCTGACGCGACAGCAGGATGTGTTCGCGGGTCTGCGGCATCGGGCCGTCAGCGGCCGAGCACACCAGAATCGCGCCGTCCATCTGCGCCGCACCGGTGATCATGTTCTTCACGTAGTCCGCGTGGCCCGGGCAGTCGACGTGCGCGTAGTGACGCGAAGCCGATTCGTATTCCACGTGCGCGGTCGAGATCGTGATGCCGCGAGCCTTTTCTTCCGGCGCCGCGTCGATCGCGTCGTACGCCTTGAACTCGCCGCCGAAACGCTCAGCGCCCACCTTGGTCAGCGCTGCGGTCAGCGTGGTCTTGCCATGGTCGACGTGACCGATGGTGCCGACGTTGACGTGCGGCTTGGTGCGCTCGAATTTACCCTTAGCCATGGCTGTCGCTTCTCGTATGTGGTCTGTGCGTTGCGGTGGCTGTTGGTAAAGCAGCCGGTACTGCGTTGGATGGTGCTCACGAAAGGAATCGAACCTTCGACCTCCTCCTTACCAAGGAGGTGCTCTACCGACTGAGCTACGTGAGCGTGAAACCTGGATCGTCTCAACAAGTGGGGCCGCTGCAAGCTGGTTTCAACGGAGGACTCAATGGAGCGGGAGACGGGAATCGAACCCGCACCATCAGCTTGGAAGGCTGAGGTTCTACCGTTGAACTACTCCCGCGCCGCGTGGTGCCGTTACAGCGTTGGAACTTGCATCGAAGCCGTTGCCGAAACCCGCGCCGAACCGATGCTGCCGATCGTCGCGTCTTGCGTGCCGGCGTGAATCATGCCGCCACTTTGAAACCGGTGAAACCCTTTAAAACAATTCCACCTTGAATCTGGTGGAGGGAGGTGGATTCGAACCACCGAAGGCGTAAGCCAGCAGATTTACAGTCTGCCCCCGTTGGCCGCTTGGGTATCCCTCCGAAAGAGCCCGTAATTCTGGCGTGCGATCTTCAGGAAGTCAACGAACTTTCACACACAAATTTCGAAATCTTTTTCCGGGCTACCCGCGGAAGCCGCCGACACCCCGGAACGGGTGCGTAGTCTACTCAGACATTGAACCGGAAGTGCAAGACATCGCCCTCTTGGACGCGATATTCCTTGCCTTCCAGGCGCAGACGGCCGGCGTCGCGCGCCCCGGACTCGCCCTTGTACTTGATGAAGTCGTCGTAGGCGATGGTTTCGGCGCGGATGAAGCCCTTCTCGAAGTCGGTATGGATCACCGCCGCCGCCTGCGGCGCGGTCGAGCCGGCCTTGACCGTCCAGGCCCGCACTTCCTTGACCCCGGCGGTGAAATAGGTCTGCAGGCCCAACAGCGCGTAACCGGCGCGGATCAGCCGGTTGAGGCCGGGCTCGGCCAGGCCCAGGTCGGCCAGGAAGGCGTCGCGGTCCTCGTCGTCGAGCTGGCTCAGCTCTTCCTCGATCGCAGCCGACACCGGCACCACCTGCGCACCCTCCGCCACGGCGCGGGCGCGCACGGCGTCCAGGTGCGGGTTGTTCTCGAAGCCGTCCTCGAGCACGTTGGCCACGTACATGACCGGCTTGAGGGTCAGCAGGAACAGGTCGCGCAGGGCGGCCTTGTCGTCCTCGGACAGATTCAGCGCGCGCGCCGCCTTGCCGGCGTCCAGGCCCTCGCGCACGCGGCCGAGGACCTCCTTGCGCACGATCGCTTCCTTGTCGCCGGTCTTGGCCGAGCGCTCGGCGCGCTGATAGGCCTTCTCGACGCTTTCCAGGTCGGCCAGCGCCAGCTCGGTATCGATGGTCTCGATATCGGCGATCGGATCGACCTTGTTGTTGACGTGGATCACGTCCGGGTGCTCGAAGCAGCGGACCACGTGGGTGATCGCGTCGACCTCGCGGATATGCGCCAGGAACTTGTTGCCCAGGCCCTGCCCGCTGGCCGCGCCGGCGACCAGGCCGGCGATGTCGACGAACTCGACCGCGGTCGGGATCAGCTTCTGCGGCTTGACGATCTCAGCCAGCGCGTTCAAGCGCGGATCCGGCACCGGCACCGCGCCGACATTGGGCTCGATGGTGCAGAACGGGAAATTCGCCGCGGCGATACCGGCCTTGGTCAGCGCATTGAAGAGGGTCGACTTGCCGACGTTGGGCAGGCCGACGATGCCGCATTTGATGCCCATGGGTGAGTCCGGAAATAGAGATTAGGGATCGGGAAACCGGAGTTGCGCGCCGAACCGCGCGTTTCGCTGCGAGCCCGCAACTCCAATCGAAAATTTTCAGAAGACAGGCCGGAAACCAGCGCCGGGAACCCTCGGCTCCCAAGCCCCCATTCGCCAACCCCGCTTCACTTCGCCGCAGTATGCAACTGCGTCATCGCATCCATGAAATTGCCCTGCACCGCCAGCGGCAACGCGTCGATCGCGTTGTCGATCGCGCGCAGGATCGTCGCTTCGTCGTCCTTGCCGGGACGGCCGAGCACCCACGGGGTGACTTTGTCTTTGTGGCCGGGATGGCCGATGCCCACGCGCAGGCGGTGGAATTTGCCGTGACCGAGCAGCTGCATGGTGTCGCGCAGGCCGTTCTGGCCGCCGTGGCCGCCGTCGAACTTGAGCCGGGCCACGCCGGGCGCGAGGTCGAGCTCATCGTGCGCCAGCAGCGCTTCTTCCGGCTCGATCTTCCAGTAGCGCAGCGCCGCGGCGACCGACTTGCCGGAAAGATTCATGAACGTGGCCGGCTTGAGCAACCACACCGGGCGGCCGCCGATCTCGACCTTCGAGGTCTCGCCGAACAGCTTGGATTCCAGGCCGAAACGCCCGCCGAACTTTTCGTTCAGGGCGTCCACAAACCAGAACCCGGCGTTGTGCCGGGTCCGGGTGTATTCGGCGCCGGGATTCCCCAGGCCGACAA
>NZ_JBAMDI010000132.1:0-29164 GCF_036961695.1 Pseudomonas sp. CGJS7
GGATACGCCACCGACTTCATGTTCACGCCCGATACCCCGATCAGCGAGTTCATACCGCTGTCCACGCATGTGGCGCCCACCGTGCTCAAGACCACCGGTGGCGATTACCTGTTGGTGTGGCGCCTGGGCGGCTTGCCGTTCGTGGGGCGTGAGGAGTGGGAACTGGAGCATCGCCACAACACTTTCAACCGGCTGCTGCAGACCCTGCGCGCGCCGGACTTCACCAACGTGGCGTTCTGGGTGCACGACATCCGCCGCCGCCGCCGCATCAGCACCGAGAGCAAGTTCGGCCAGATCTTCAATCAGGATCTGTCCGACGGCTACTTCGCCTCGTTGTCGGCGCAGAAGCTGATGCAGAACGAGCTGTACCTGACGATGATCTACCGGCCGATCGCCGGCAGCAAACGCTTCGTCGAAAAATCCGCCAGCACCGAGCGGCTGCAGAACGAGCAGGATCAGGCCATCGCCAAGATTCTCGAACTCGCCGGCAACGTCGAGGCGGTGATCAAGGATTACGCGCCCAGCCGCTTGAGCATGTACGAAGCCAAGAACGGCGTGGTGTTCTCCGAGGCGCTGGAATTCTTCGGCTATCTGCTCAACCGCCTGGATGAGCCGGTGCCGGTGCTGAGCGCGCCGGTCTACAACTACCTGCCGGTGAGCCGCCTGACGTTCTCGGCCAAGACCGGCGACTTCGTCGTCACCACGCCGACCGGCGCGAATCATTTCGGCGCCATCTTGAATATCAAGGAGTATGCCGAGGGCACCTATCCCGGCATCCTCAACGGTTTGAAGTATCTCGACTTCGAATACGTCGTCACCCATTCCTTCAGCCCGATGGGCCGTCAGGACGCGATCAAGGCGCTCGACCGCACCAAGGGCATGATGGTGTCCTCCGGCGACAAGGCGGTCAGCCAGATCGTCGAACTCGACTACGCGATGGACCAGCTCGCCTCGGGCAACTTCGTCCTCGGCGAGTACCACTTCACCTTCACCATCTACGCCGACAGCCAGGAAAAGCTGGCCGCCCAGGTCGCCTCCGCGCGCGCGGAACTGTCCAACGCCGGCTTCGTTTCGGCCAAGGAAGACATGGCGGTCACCGCCTCGTTCTACGCGCAGTTCCCCGGCAACTGGAAGTACCGCACGCGTCTGGCCAATGTCAGCTCGCTCAACTTCCTCGGCTTGTCGCCGCTGCACAACTTCGCCACCGGCAAGCAGCACAACAACCCCTGGGGCGATTCGGTCACCACGCTGCAGACCACCAACGGCCAGCCGTACTATTTCAATTTCCACGCCACCCATCCGGGCGAAAACTCGCTCGGCGAGAAGGCGATCGCCAACACCATGGTGATCGGCAAGTCCGGTACCGGTAAGACCGCGCTGATCAACTTCCTGCTCAGCCAGGTGCAGAAGCTCAAGCCGACGCCGACCATCTTCTTCTTCGACAAGGATCGCGGCGCCGAGATTTTTGTGCGCGCCTGCGGCGGCAACTACCTGGCGCTGGACAACGGCCAGCCGACCGGCTTCAACCCGTTCCAGTGCGAGAACAACGAAGAGAACGTCCAGTTCCTGTCGGACCTGATCAAGGTGCTGGCCAACAAGAGCCAGTATTCGGCGCGCGAGGATGAGGACATCTTCCGCGCGGTCGAGAACATTCTCGACACGCCGATGCACCTGCGCAGCATGACCAACCTGCAGAAGAGCCTGCCCAACATGGGCGACGACGGCCTGTATGCGCGCCTGCGCAAGTGGACCGCGGGCAATTCGCTGGGCTGGGTGTTCGACAACCCGGTCGACACCATCAACCTCGAAAAAGCCAACATCATCGGCTTCGATTACACCGAGGTTCTGGACAACGCCGAGGTCCGGGTTCCGGTCATCAACTATTTGCTGCACCGTCTGGAGCAATTAATCGACGGACGCCCGCTAATCTATGTCATGGACGAGTTCTGGAAGATTCTCGACGGCGGCGGCGCCCTCAAGGATTTCGCCAAGAACAAGCAGAAGACCATCCGTAAGCAGAACGGCCTGGGCATTTTCGCCACACAGAGCCCGGAAGATGCGCTGGCCAGCGACATCTCCGCCTCGCTGATCGAACAGACCGCCACGCTGATCCTGTTGCCGAACCCGAACGCCAGCCGTGAGGACTACATCGAGGGTCTCAAGCTCACCGATGCCGAGTACGAAGTGATCCGCGGCCTGGACGAGCGTTCGCGCTGCTTCCTGGTCAAGCAGGGCCACGCGGCGACGGTTTGCCAGCTCAACCTGCGCGGCATGGACGACGCCCTGGCGGTGATCTCGGCGTCGACCGACAACATCGAAATCATGCACAACGTTCTGGAAAAGGCCGCCGCCAAGGCGGGCGTAAGCCAGGACGACCTGGTCCCGGAGCAATGGCTGGCCGATTTCTACGCCAACCGCAAGGGCTCGGGTAAGGGGAAAGCGGCCGCGCAAGCGCGGACCGAGAAGGCCTGACCCTGGTTCGCGCCGGGATCCGTTTCAGTCAAGGACATACGCTGTAACGTTCCCCGCCGTTCAGGGGCGGGGAAGCCCAAGGAGAATCGACCGATGCACGTCAAATCTTCCGCCTGGTCAGTGTTGCCCGCGCTGCTGTTCGGCGCGTGCGCGCTGCTGTTGCCGCGGCCCGCGCAAGCGCAGCTGTGCTACCTGGTTTACGGGTATCCGGTCGGCCTGTGCGCCTCCGAGCCTACCCAGTGGGCCAATCAGGGCGTCCTGCTCAAGAACGTGGCGCAGGAGTTCAGCAAGTTCACCGAGATGCAGGCGCAGCTGAAGGCTGAGAAGGACAAGCTTGCGGCGATGAATCTGGGCAGCTTCGGCCTGGACCTCTCCGCCGGCGAGCGCATCAAGATCAGCGAGCTGGAAACACGCCAGCTCAGCTACGGCATCGAGATCTGCCAGAAGGGCAAGACCAGCGTCGCCGAAGAACAGCTCAAGCTGTGCAAGAAGGGCGTGGAAATCACCAATCGCCGCTTCAATGCGATGGTGCAGATGTTCAAGGACATCGAGGCGCGCGACAAGGATATCGCCAAGCTTCAGGAAAACAGAAAGAGCATCCCGGCCAGCGACCTGGGCCGTTTGCTTAAAAACGACGCCAGCGTCGCTGCGCTCCGCGCGCAGATGCAGTTGGACATGCAAAACAACGTTGCACTGTTGAAGGCCTACAAGTCGATGTCGGAATCCATCGACGGTCAAATGACCCTGCTTGCCAACGTAGCGTTGACCAACAAGAAGACCGGCAAGGACGCGATTGGGTCGGCCGTGCAAGGCATAGCTTTGTCCGCGGGTTTGAAAGCAGCCAAGGCACGCGATCTTTAAACCTCACCGACTATCCCGATCGTCTTCAAACTTTCAAGGATCAAGACCATGAATCAGGAATCTTCGAACCGCTTCGCCACCACCGGCCTGAGCCTCGCCTTGTCCCTGGCGCTCGGTGTCGCCGCGCTGACTCCCGCGCCGGCGCATGCTTATCTGGCATCGGAAATCACCCAGATCGCCAACAAGATCCAGCTCGGCATCCAGAAGGCCAAGCTGGTTCAGCAGCTCAAGGAGCTGCAGCAGCAGGTGAAGACGCTGACCGACACCTACAACTCGTTGAACGTCGGCAACTTCAACCTCAACGTCGCCGCGGGTCTGCGCGAGCAGAAAATCGAGGAACTGCAAAAGCGCGGCGTCAATCAGGACATGGACGTGCTGTGCCAGATGGGCAAGACCAAGGTCGCCAGCGAGCAGTACAAGATCTGCCAGCGCATCGTCCAGGTTCGCAACCTGCGCTTCAACGTCATGGTCGACATGCTTAAAGAAATCGAGAAGGCCGACAAGGACGTGGAGAAGGCGGTCAGCAACAGCGGCGGCATCGGTGCCTCCGACGGCAACGGTCAGGTGCTCAAGAACACCAACCAGGTCGCCACCTTGCAGGCCAAGATGAGCGCCGATTTCGAGTATCGCAAGTACATGCTCGATGCTTACACCGCGGTGCTGGAGGCCTTGAACGACGACATGATCGCTCAGGCCGAGAAGGCGCTGAAGAACAAGAAAGACAAGGGCGACATCCTGGGCAACATCGCTTCGACCGTTGTCCAGGGCGGCGCCTTGAAGCTGGGACTGGAAGCCGCCAAGCAACGCGATCTTTGATCCGCGCCGTCGCGCGCGGGGCGCGCGGCAGGCAGCTGTTCGACGGCAAATAGAAGATACATAGCGGCCGGGTAGGCCCGGACCGACGGAGACGGAAGACGTATGGACAGTCACATGGTGTCGTTGGGGGCCGGTTCCTTGTTGGACTGGATGGACATGCGGGTCGGCGACCTGCCCGCCATGGCGTTCTTCGCCTTGATCAAGGATCACTTGGATAGCGTCATCACGACGTTCCAAGGCCGATTGCTCGATCGAGTCGGCAAGATCATCGGCGCGATCGCAGCGACGGTAGTGACCCTGTGGATCGTGGTGCAGGGCTTCCGCATCGCCACCGGCCAGTCGCGCGAGCCGATGATGGGATTGGTGGTCAACTCGCTGAAATCGGTGCTGATCGTCGGCATCGCGCTGTCGGCTGCGGTCACCGCGGACAAGAGCTACGAGAAGCTGACCGACGGCTTGTCCAGCGTCGTGCGCCAGGTCATGACCGGCCGTAAGGACGAAGGTCCCTACGAAGACATGGACAAGATTCTCGGCGTGTTGCAGGTCGGCCTGGAGACCGTGGATTCGGTCGACGTCGGCGACAGCCTGATGACCAACGACACCAAGCAGAAGTCGATGGACATGATCGGCGTGGGCCTGGGCGCCCCGGTGATCATGGCCATGATCGCGATGATGTTGAACAAGATCGCTATGGCTCTGTTCATAGGAACAGGTCCATTCTTCATCATGTGTCTGCTATTCGATCAAACCAAGGCCTTGTTCCAAAAATGGTTGTTCTTCGGCATAGCCACCATGATGACGATGGCGGTGCTGATAACCATGACGACCATCGCGATCGACATGACTTTGGCGGTAGGCGGTGCGTTCTGGGTCACTAATAAACTGGGACTGGGTTCGGAAAGCTTGATGAGCATGGCCCTGCAGCAGGGCGGCCTGGGTATGATCCTGTCGGCATTGATCATCACCGCGCCGCCGATGGCTGGCATGTTCTTCAACGGCGTGATGGGTTCGTACTACGGCACCAATAACTTCCCGGGTCAGTCCGCGGGTGGTGGCGGTGGTGGTGGCGCTAATGCGCCGACCAATACTTATCGCCCGGGTTCTGCGGGATATGTGCCGCCACCCGTTAATACCTCTAGGCCTACCGGCGATGTGTCAAGGCACGAGGGGCCCAGCAGGTAGACATAACGCGATGCTTAATTTAGAGGGCGCTACTATGAAGAGCTTGTTTTCCTTAAGCATTGCCTTTTCTTTGTTTGTTCTGGTTTTCTTTCCAGGAAGTGCCAAAGCGGACGCTTGCCCGCAAGGCATGATTACTAATCCCACGGGCGCAGGCGGCCAGCCGCAATGCGTACCGGGAGTTAATCATCAGGATTGGGGCAGTAAAGGTTCAGTGGAACCGTCGGACGTTTATGCGACCAGGTGGGGCGCGTTCACATCGGATTCCGTGACTGGAAAGGTTGGCGTGGCCACGGGGATTGCTGGTAAGCGTAAGGCGGAGAAGGAAGCCGTTCGGGACTGTCGGACTCGCGGTGGTTCTAAATGCGAAGTGCTGCTGACGTTTTACAACCAGTGCGCAGCGATTGCTTCCGGCGCCAACATGAGTGGAGGGGGCAGCGCGATATCGGCGGCAGGTGCACCCACTCGCGAAGAGGCTGCGAAAATCGCCATCAGTCGATGTGGCGGCCGCGCGACTAATTGCGAGATCTTTCTGACTGAATGTAGTTATCCCGCTCCTACGCAGTAAAAAACGACTGTGGTTCTTTGAGTTCGGCGCCTTTCTAGGCGCCGAACTCATTTGTGCCGCTTGCATGTGGATTCATAGTGCCTAGCGTTGTAGCTGTTGTAGCTATAGATCGTCGGGAGTGTTGGGTTGGACGCCAAAGCAGTTTTCTTCAATCCGTAGACGTTGACTGATCGATGCGGAGGGCGTCCTTTCGCTTGTAGCTTCCTCTAAGAAAACGGAGATGGCCGACATGAATGTTGAAAAATTTCTTCTCGCCTGCGCGATGATCGCGCTGCTTGCGCTGTCATTGATCCACTCCCCTGACGTGGCCGCGGAACAAGGCTGCCCGGAGGGTTTCATGCCGAACCCGGTTGGAGCCCCCGGCCAGCCCCAATGCATTCAGGGGCGGATGCAAATCTGGGGCGGAGATTCAGGGCAGGACGGCGGAATCAGGGGTTACAACAACAGTTGGGGCGCGATCGCCTACGACGCGTCAATGGCGAAGGTCGGGATCGCCGAAAACGAGAAGAACCGCCGTCGCGCGATCAAGGCCGCGATCGCGCACTGTAAATCGAAGGGCGCCACGGACTGCAAGGAAGTCATGAACTACGCCAATGGGTGCGCGGCGGTCGTGTGGGGAGAGCACCCGGGCAGCGGCGGCGGCATCGATCTGCATGCATTGAGCGGCGAAACCCTTTCCGAAGCGGTGGATGCGAGCATGCGCCAGTGCGCTTCTCTTTCCGTCCAAGGCACATGCAAGGTGTTCTATTCCGGCTGCAGCAGCCCGATCCCCTATTAATGCAGCGCAGCGTATCGGCGTTAGGATGTGGCGGATATCGGCCCAGCGCGCCATCATGAGCGGGTCCGCCGGCAAGGCGTGAAGGACGTAAGCGGGATTCCAATGGAGCTGGACCAGGTCTGGCGCCGCCTATCTTTGAGGTGCTGCGATGAGAAGCGCGTTGTGTCTGCGGGTGGTGTTTTCCCTGCTGGTGTTGTTGCCCTTGTCCGGGCAGGTGGTGGCGTGCCCCGCGGGCATGATCGCCAATCCGATCGGGGCGGGCGGTCAGGCCGAGTGCGTGCCGGGCACGAATCATCAGAATTGGGGCAGCAGCGGGTCGAGTACGGTTTCGTACTACGACGGCTACGGCGCTTTCACTTTCGATGCCGAGAACGTCAAGGTCGGGGTCAGCGATCCGAAGACGTCTTTCGGCAGCAAGGGCCAGGCCAAGCGCTCGGCGATGAAGAGTTGCAAGGACAACGGCGGCAAGAAGTGCAAGGTCATCGATACGTTCATGAACGAATGCGCGGTGACTTTGCTCGGTGCGACCGATAGCAGCGCCGGCACGCTCGCCATCTACGTGGGCAAGGGCAAGGAAGTGGACGATGCCAAGAAAGACGCCGAGGCGCAGTGCAAGGCCTCGGGCTCGCCGGTTTGCCAGCCCGCGTACGCCGATTGCGTGAGCCCCTGGAGCGGTTGATCGTCCGCCGTACAAGCCGCATCGGCGTCGAGCCCGCGGTGGCGAGCGCATTCGACCCATTCTTCTCGAGAGAAGTCATGAATTTCAATCGATCTCTGTCGCTGGCTCTGCTCTGTGTTGTCGCCGTCGGTTGCGGCGGCCGGACGCCAGCGACTGCGGCTGATCCGCAAGCCGGCGCGCAAGCCCAGCCGCCGTCGGCGCAAACGCCGGCGAATGCCGCCACGACAGAATCCAAAGCGCAAGGAGCGCAATCCGCCATGCCTATCAGCGTCAACGCCAAACTGGGAGCCGATGGCTCGCTCAAACTCGACGCCGGCGATATCTCGCTGGCGCTGACCGCGCGCGATTGCAAGGAGCAGACGGCTTCGTTGACGTTGTGCAATCAGCAGGTCGTGTTGACGGTGAGCAAGGCCGACGGTTCGCTCAATCAGAAGCTCGATCCGGCCGCGGTGTTCGTCAAGAGCGACGCGACGCTGTATCGCGGTCCGCTGGATAAGTCCTACAAGCAAGGCGGGCACAGTTTCGTGCTGACCGATCTCAACAACGACGGTCACGACGATCTGATGGTTTGGGCCGGTCTGGAAGGCGCGTACGGCGGGCCTTCTTTCGACGTGTATCTGTTCGATTCGGCCAAGCGCGAGTTCGTCTTCGATCAGGACTTTTCCGATCTGACGATCGGCGCCAACGGCTTGTTCTCGGTCGAGGCGGGCAAGATCAAGGTGGCGTCGTCCGACGGCTGCTGCTTGCACGTGTTCGATACGTACGCGGTGGAATCCAACAAGCCGGTCTTGGTCGAGCGGGTCACCGAAGACACCACCGCGGGCGAAGACAAAGCGGTCACCAAGACCGAAAAACGCATCGATGGCGAAATGAAGGAGGTGAAGGCTTCGCCCTGAGGCGGCGGGCTTTAGGTTTCATCCAAGGAAGTACATGCAATGCCTCGCATCGCGCATCCGCGCGCGCGGGGCTACAACAAATTCTAACGACATGCACGTACACAGGAGTTCACGATGAGTAATGGACATGGCCGCAGCACGGAAGGATTCGGCATCGACCGAAATTCCTCCGTCAATCTGATCGTCAAGACCGCGTTGGAAAACGGGGTCACCGATCCGAAGCAAATCGCTTACATGCTGGCGACGGCCCAGCACGAAACCCGGAATTTCAACGCGCCCGAGGAAGATTTCGGCCGCAGTCAGGCGCGCAAGCTCGGTTACAGCGGTGGCGAGAACTACTACGGCCGCGGCTATGTGCACCTGACCCACGATTACAACTACGAGAAATTCGACAAGGCGCTCGGCTTGAACGGCGCGTTGGTGAAGAATCCCGACCTGGCCAAGGATCCGGAACTGGCCGCCAAGATCCTGGTGATCGGCATGCGCGACGGCATGTTCACCGGCAAGCGCCTGGATCGTTACATCGACGCGGATTCGCACGACGACTACAACGCCCGTCGCGTGGTCAACGGCATCAGTCCGTCCAAGCCCTGGTCGGTCAAGGCCGCCAAGGACTGCGAGGATTACGCCGCGGAATGGGAAAAGAAGGTTCCCGCGCTGATCGAAGGCGTGAAGAAGAACGGCGTGACCTTGCAGCCGGAAGCCGAACGTCCGCGTCACGGTACGACCCCGGCGCCGGCGTCGCGCGATGCCATGGCCGACGGCGTGCTGAAGCTCGAAGAGCGCGGTCCGGCGGTGCGCGAGTTGCAGCAGACGCTCAATCGCCTGGGCTATCGCGATGCGGAAGGCAAGCCGTTGCAGGTCGATGGGCATTTCGGCGGCAACACCAAGCACGCGGTGGAAGCGTTCCAGCGCGCCAATCATCTCGATCCGGACGGCAAGGCCGGCCCGAAGACCCTGGAGGCGCTGAAGCACGCGCCGGCGGTGTCGCGCGATGCGATGGCCGATGGGGTGCTGAAGATCGATGAGCGCGGTCCGGCGGTGCGCGAGCTGCAGCAGACGCTCAATCGCCTGGGATACCGCGATGCCGAAGGCAAGCCGTTGCAGGTCGACGGGCATTTCGGTGGCAACACCAAGCATGCGGTGGAGGCGTTCCAGCGCGCCAATCATCTGGATCAGGACGGCAAGGCCGGCCCGAAGACGCTGGAGGCGTTGAAGCACGCTCAGCCGGCGCATCAGCAGGGCGAGCGCCCGCAGGGGCCGTTGCTGTCGGATTCGAACCATCCCAATCACGCTTTGTACAAGCAGGCGTTGGATGGTCTGGAGAAGCTTGGTCCGCAAGCGGGCTATGCGAACCCGGCCGATCGTCAGCGCGCGGCGGCGAGCATGGCCTATGAGGCGCGCGTCGGCGGCATGACCGAGATCAATCGGGTGGTCGTCAACGCCAGCGGCACCGGCGTGTTCGCGGTGCAGGGCGATCCGACCAATCCGGCCAGTCAGCGGGTGATGATGGACAAGGCGCAGGCGGCCGCGGTTTCGGTGGAGCAGAGCACCGAGCAGCTCAAGCAGGACGTGCCCGCGGCGAAGGCGGCACCGACGCCGGAGCGCGAGCAGGTTAAGCCGCAGATGGCGTGATGGCGGCGTAAGAAAGCATGCGGCCCGTGCCGGTGGTGCGGGCCGCATTGTTTGTGGGGGCGATCAGCTATCAGGCGGTTCTGTGCGGGGCGGCAAGAGCAGAATCAAAATGGATTCCGGCTTTCGCCGGAATGACGGTTGTGGGGGCGTTCGCGAATCGCGATGGCGCGGTTGCGCGAAGGTCGATGAGTGAGTCGTGCGATTGACCAGGGATGCATCGCGCGGTTTTGTCGGGGGATTCCACGCGCCTGCGCTAGCTGCCGGCGTAGTGCAGGGCAGGGGATCGCACGACAGCACCGCGCGCAACGTCGCTGTGCTCGCATGATCCGGCCGTTCGATGCGTCGCCCGATCCGTCCGCCCGATCCGCTATCGACCGGCCTGGCCGCGCCTTCGCACGCCTCCACCCACCGCAACGCTGTGCTAAAACAACCCGCATCTCATCGGCCGAACACGGCGAGGTCCGTATGAAGTACTCACCGCATTGCGTACTGATGCTTGCCATCGCCTTGGTGGTAGGCTGTAAGCCCGCTGCGGATCGGGCGTCGGTACAGGCGCCGGCGGCCACTTCGACGGCCGCGACGCCGGCTCCGGCCGCCCCTGCAGCGCAAGCTCAGCAAGGAAAGCAGGAAATGGGTTCGCTGCAAGGTCTGCTGGATTTACTCGGCGCCAAAGACGGCGCGGTCTGGTCGGCCTTCGACCACGCGGCCGGCGTGCAGTGGCGCGACCCGGCGCCGCAAGACAATCCCGATTCCAACGCCCCTGAAAACGCGCGCTTCCGCGGCGGCACCCTGCTGCTGAGCGGCTTCGGCATGGTCGAAGTGCCCGACGGCAAGGCCGGGGCCGAGGCGGGCACCCGCCAGGCCAACGAGGGCGAGGTCGGGGTGACCCTCAATGGCGACGCCGAGCGGGTCCGTTCCATTTCGCTGGTCAAGTTCTACGCCAGCGACGATTACCAGGGCATTTTGCAGAACCAGCTGGGGCCGCAGGCCCAGCTGAAGCCGATCGCGGGCCAGTGCGAGCTCGACTACGGCACCACCGCCGAGAACACCCAGGCCAACCAATTTTTCCAGTTGGTCTTGACAGGCACGAAAATCGTGTATGCTGAAGTCTACGTGGACGACGGCGGCAACCAAGGCCCCGGCACCACCACCTTCGATTTCACCCCCGACAAACCGGCGCAGAAGATCGCGTCGATGCGTTGCAAGGAGTCCTAAGACCCCGAGCTGGTGCGACACGCGGTCTCTCGCAGACCCTCACAATTCGATTCGATCTATCCATATAGGAACAGCGTCATGGCTGATAGACGAGAAAAGGCAGTGGCCACTGCCCATGAGTACCACCAGGGTACTATCGCGAGCTTGGATGCTGCGATGACCCGACGTTTAGTTGCTTCTACGGTTCTGACCGAGAGCAACGGCGGTGATTTGGCAATCACCAACAAACAAGGCTATGTCGGTCGCTACCAGGCGGGAGCCGGTTGGCTGGCCGATGCCGGCTATGTCGACAAGCACAAGCTCGACGCTGCGATGAAACACGACGGCTTCGACCCCGAGAAAGTGCGCGGGGCGGAGTGGAAGTGGGCGAGCAGCGGCGGCATGACCCGCTTTCTCGAAGACAAGTCGAACTGGAACCAAGGCCTGAGCCTGGACCAGTACAAGGCCTCTGCCGAGCTGCAGGACAAGGCCTTCAAGACCAATTGCGACAAGGCCTATGCGCAGGCGCTGAAAGACGGCGTGCTCAACGAGGACAGCAAGGCCGAGACCGTGGCCGGCTTCCTCAAGGCGCGCCATATCGCCGGCTACGGCGGCGCCAAGGCCGCGGTCACCGGCGGCCGAGTCTCGCGCGATGCCAACGGCACCAGCAATTACGACTACCTGCACGACATCACCCGCGATCGCGACGGCCTGAATCGATACCTGGCGCGCGATCCGAAGACGGCCGAGCGCAGCGAAGATCCGCGCAACCCGCAAGCGCCCGCGCACAACGCCGACGGCACGCTCAAGCACGGCGCGCGCGGCGAAGACGTGCGCGAACTGCAAGCGGCGCTGGCCAAATTCGGCTATCGCGACGCGCAGGGCCAGGCGCTGCGCGCCGATGGCGACTACGGCGCCCGCACCCGCGAAGCGGTGCAAGCGTTCCAACGCGCGCACGGGCTCTCCGACGACGGCATCGCCGGTCCGAAGACGCTCGACGCGCTCAAGCAAGCGGCGCAGACGCCGCTGCTGTCCGATCCCAATCACCCCGATCACGCGATGTACAAGGGCGCGCTGCAAGGCCTGGAAAAACTGGGTCCGCAGGCGTTCAACCATCGCGACGACCTCGAACGCGCAGCGGCGACGCTGACGTACGAGGCCAAGGTCAGCGGGCTGAGCGATATCCAGCATGTCGTCCCCACCGCCAACGGCACCGGCCTGTTCGCGGTGCAGGGCGGCTTGGACGATCCTGGGCATAGGCGCGTGCACGTCGCTACCGATCAGGCGATCAAACAGCCGATCGAGCAGTCGACCCTGCAGATACGTCAGGACACGCTGCCGCAGAACGAAACCCAGAGCCAGGAAGCACGGGCGAGGACGCAGTCGGTCTGAGTTCGGCGTGTCCGGTGTCCTCGACGGAACCGGAGATCGCTGAGTTCGGCCCGACGTCCACGCCGGCCTGCGCTGCGCGTTCGTTTCCGCCCATCGCCGCCGCGCATCCGCAGCCACCGTCTCCCGGTTCGCGTTTCATCGCCGCCTTTTTGTTTTCGCGAAATGTTGATCAACCAAGGAACCCCCATGAAATCCAGGAATCTGCTCGGTATCGCGTTGCTGACCGCTCTGATGGGCTGCAAGGCCGGCGAAGCGCCCAGCGTGCCCGCCGCCGATCCGGCCGCGACTCCGGCGCCTGCGGCATCGACCGATGCCGCACCCGCCGCGACTCCCGCGCCGACGGCCGCCGCGCCGGCCGCGCCTGTGGCCGAAGCCGGCGACGGCCGTTCGCTGTGCGCGGCCAACGAGGACATCGTGATGTCCTGCACCATCGGCGCCAACAAGAAGATGGCCTCGCTGTGCGCGTCCAAGGGCGTCAGCGATCAAGCCGGTTACGTGTATTTCGCCCAAGGCGAAAACGGCAAGGCCGATTACGTGTTCCCGGCGGACAAGTCGGCCGCGGCCGGCCGCTTCAAGCGCAGCCACCTGGGTTTCGGCGGCAGCACCGGCGGCTTCGCGTACTCCTTCGAGGACGCCGGCCGCAAGCACGTCTTCTATTCGATCTCCGGCGAGCAAGGTCTGGAAGATCAAGGCGTGATCGTCGCGCCGGTCGCCGCCGCGGCGACCAAGGCCGATTCGGCGGTGGCTTGCGAAAAGGGCAGCGTGATCGAGGACGAAGGCGATGCCTTGTTCAAGTACACGATGAGCTGGCCCAAGGACGAAGCCATCGAAAAACACGGACTGCCGGCGAAGAACTGAGCGCCGCCGTCCCCATCCCCTGATTCGTTGCGAACCGGATCGGCAACGGCCGATCCGATCAATCTAAGGAAAGATTTATGTCTACTCCGAACAACCGCGATTTCCTGTTGTTGAAGGCCTACGAGGCCGGCATCCGCGAACCCAAAGAACTGGCCGTGTTCATGGGCCAGATGCAGGTCGAGTGCGGCGGCTTCAACAGCATGAACGAGAATCTGAACTACAGCGCCGCCGGTCTGATGAAGACCTTCAACGGCCGCAACGGCATGGACACTGAGGCCGAGGCCGCGGCGATCGCGCGCGGCGGTCCGGAGAGCGTGGCCAACGCCATCTACGGCGGCCGCTGGGGCGCGCGCAACCTCGGCAACACCGAGGAAGGCGATGGCTTCACCTTCCACGGTCGCGGTTATGTGCAGCTGACCGGCCGTTCCAACTACGCCGCCGCGGCCAAGGATCTGGGCATCGATCTGGTCAAGCATCCCGAACTGGCCGCCGACCGCGAAACCGCGGCCAAGATCGCGGTGCACTACTGGCAGGGCCGAGTGGTGCCGAACGGTCACCAGACCGATGTCGACAAGGCCACCCGCGACATCAACGGCGGCCAGAACCACTTGCCCGAGCGCCGCGCCGCGGCCGCGCAGTGGGAAAAGGCGCTGACCCCGGAAGTGATGCAGGCGCTGTCGCGCGGCGAAGTGAAGTTGCCGGCGATGGGCGGCCGCGATCCGATGGCCGACGGCGTGCTTAAGCTCAATGAGCGCGGCGATGCGGTGCGCGAAATGCAGGAATCGCTGAAGGCGTTGGGTTATCGCGACGCGTCCGGCAAGGAGCTCAATCCCGACGGCCATTTCGGCCGCAAGAGCCAGGAAGCGTTGAAGGAATTCCAGCGCGCCCAGGGCATCGACGACGACGGCGTCGCCGGTCCGTCGACCTTGCAGAAGCTCAAGGCCGCGGTGCAGGAACATTCGCAGGCGCCGGCCGATCGGCAGCAGGGACAGCGTTCGGGCGTGCCGTCGCTGGCCGATCCGAACAATCGCGATCACGCCATGTACCAGCAAGCCTTGAACGGCCTGGAGAAGCTCGGTCCCAACGGCGGCTTCCAGAATCGCGATCAGATGGAGCGCGCGGCGGCGACGTTGACCTACGAAGCGCGCGTGAGCGGCATGACCGAGATCACCCATGTGGTGAAAAACAACGATCGCAGCGGTTATTTCGCGGTGCAGGGCGGTTTGCAGGACCCGAGCCACCAGCGCGTGCTCGCCAACGCCGATCAGGCGATCAGCCAGTCGGTCGAGCAGACCAGCAAGCAGTTGCAGCAGGACGCGCCGGCCAAGGCGCCCGCGCAGCAAGAGCAGGAACCGCGCCAGCAGTCGCAGCGCGCGGTCGCCTGATCCACGCCGCCCGCCCTGGCCGGAGGCCGGGGCGGGTCGCGCGTTCGCCGGGAGCCGGCGTGCGCGCATCCGCGGGCTCGCTTCGCCGCGGCGCCGCACGGTTCCAACGCAATCCAACGAGATGCCCGCCATGCCGAACACAGCCAAGGTCCACTGCACGAAGACGGCGTTGTTGCTGCTGTCGCTGGCGGTCCTGGCCGCGTGCAAGCCGGCGGCTCCCGAGACCTCCGGATCCAATCCCTCCGCGACGGCCAGCGCCGCCGCGCCCAAGCAGGAAGCACACAGCATGGACAAGCAACAGACCGCGCCCGCCATCGCACCGCCTTCGCCCGGCGAAGTGATCGCGGCGATCTACGACGAACGCGGCGACAGTTCCGACTCTTATGAAGTCGCCAACGGCGCGGTCGCCACGTTCTGGTACGGCCACCAGTTCGATTTCGGCGGCAAGCGCTACTACACCGGTTTCGCTTACAGCACCGCGGAAAAGTACGGCAAGGACAAGCAAGAGGACTTCGCCGCGCCCGACGAGCAAGTGACCTTGTCGCAGGCGACGTTCGAACGCGGCAGCGACGCCGCGCATCCGTGGGTGTTCTTCGGCGCGCAGCCGGCGCTAGGCGAGTTCGGCGGTTACGAGCGCGGCCCGGACGCGGACACGGCGCGCAAGGCCAAGACCTTCGCCACGGCGGCCGGCGGGGAAATTCTCGCGGTGCCGGCCTCGGAGAGCGTCAACGAGGGCATCAGCGCGTACTACTACGAAATCTTCGAGCGCGCGCCGAACCAGGACGATCCCAACCGCCTGGGCCCGTGGCGCTATCTGTCCAGCGTCGACGCCGGCGGCGACAACGCCGCGGGCTGCGCCAGCGATCCGGCCGACGCCAAGCTGTTGCCGCCGTGCGTGAAGAGCGTCGGCGAGATCGCGTTCGAAGCGGTCGCCGGGCAAGACCTGCCGCGGATTTCGGTGGCGCTGTCGGGCACCCGCATCGACGGCCCGGGCAAGACCGTCGCGCTCGATCCGAATCAGCCGCTGCACTACGTATTCGATGCCAAGGACCAGGCCTATCGCCCGGTCGCGACGAACTGAACCGGCTCGGCGCCGGCGAATACCTTCATAGGAGATGACGAACATGGCTCACGACTACAGCAAAAAGGAAGTTCTGGACATCGTCGAAAAGGAAGCGCGCGAGCGCGGCATCCCGCGCGACGACTTCCTGCGTTTCGCCTACATCGAAACCGGCGGCCGCTTCGACGAGAACGCGGCGCACAAGAACAAGCGCGGCGAAGTCACCGCCGCCGGCCTGTTCCAGTTCGTGCCCGATACCGCCAAGGCCTACGGCATCCGCGGCAAGGAGTTCGATCCGATCGCCAACACCGACGCGGCCGCGCGCCTGTATCTGCATAACCGCAGCATCCTGGTGGAGCGTCACGACCGCGACGACCGTCCGTATCTGTCGGGCAAGCCGCAGCCGGACGGCCTGGACATGTACCTGGCGCACCAGCAGGGCGCGGGCGGTTACCGCTCGATCCAGATGGCGATCCAGACCGGGCATTTCTCCGATCCGGACACCCGCAAGAACTTCCGCAGCAACATCGCCGCGGAAGACTGCGAAAAGATTCTCGGCGTGACCAAGAAAGAATTCATGGCGCTGCCCGACCGCGAGATGGCGAGCAAGTTCGTGCAGTACTGGGACACCAAGTACGACCGCATCGCCATTCCGGAAAAGAACATCCAGCCGCTGCGCGACGGCGCGGTTCAGCAGCCGACGCGTACGCACAACGCGCCGGCGCAGACCCAGCCCGCGCCGGCGCAGACGCCGGCCGCGACCAAGCCCGCCGCGCCGACCGCCGGTGGCGGCATTTCGCTGGAGTCGGGCTACCAACTGAGCGTGCGCTACGACCACGTCAAGTACGGTTTCGGCGAGAAGAACGTCGCCACCGGGCAGGTCGACTGCTCGGGTTGGGTGACCCACTTGCAGAACGCGACGATGCGCGAGATCAACGGCAAGGCCGGACGCACCGTGTTCGATGCCAAGGAAATGTTCTCGCCCGGCTACGACAACGCCGCGGCGTTGGTGATGAAGTCCGAGCAGCGCTCGCACGTGATGATCGAAGGCAAGGCGGTCACCGCCGCGGTGCTCAAGGAAGGCATGATCATCGGCGAGGACAACGGCAAGAAGTCGTGGGACGGCGGGCTGTACAAGGGCATCGACCACATCACCATGGTGGTGCGCGATCCCAAGAGCGGCGAGCTGAAGATCAGCCAGTCGCGCGGCGGCGAAGGCGTGGAGCTGAGCTCGGTCGACGACTACCTCAAGTACAAGCACGGCAAGGGCGTCAAGCTGTACGCCACCGACCCGCTGGCCGAAGCGCGCGAACTGCTCAAGGACCGCAATCACGATCGCGGCCACGCCCAGGACGCGTCGTCCAAGCCGGAGGCGAGCAAGCCCGCCGAGGTCAAGCCCGCGGCGGCCAAGCCGGTGTCGGCGATGGCCGACGGCGTGCTGGAGCGCAACGAAAAGGGCAGCGACGTGCGCGCGTTGCAGACCGCCTTGAACAAGCTCGGCTACACCGACGCCAAGGGTCATGCGCTCGGCGTCGACGGCGATTTCGGCAAACACACCGAGGAAGCGGTGCGCAAGTTCCAGCAGGCGCACGGCTTGAAGGTCGATGGCGACGCCGGCCCGATCACGCTGGACGCGCTGAAGAAATCCCAGGCGCAGCCGCTGCTGTCGGACCCCAAGCATCCGCACAACGGCATGTACGAAGACGCGCTCAAGCAACTGGACAAGCTGGGCGGCTTCAAGAGCCAGGAAGACATGCGCCGCACCGCGGCGACGTTGACCTACGAAGCGCGGGTCAGCGGTCTGGACACGATCCAGCACGTCGTTCCGAACGTCAGCGGCACCGGTTACTTCGCGATCAAGGGCGAGCCCACCGATCCGGGCGCGCAGCGCGCGTACAGCGACAAGAACGCCGCGGTGAGCCTGCCGGTGGAGCGGGTGACCGAGCAGTTGCGCCAGGACGTGCCGCAGCCGGCGCAAGCGGCCAAGCCGGAGCCGGAGCAGGAACAGCACAAGGCCAAGGCCGCGGCGGTGTGATCGTCACGGTCGGCGCCGCGCGAGCGTGCGCCGACGGCCGCAAGCGTCAAACGCGGATCGCTGTGGCCAGCGCCGCGTAGTGGTTGGGGATGGTGCGTCCGCCGGGTAATCCGGCGGGCGCACCATCCCGAATGTTCGCAGCCGCGGTGATCGCCGCTATGCCGGTTCAAGCGCTGTCGCGTCAATCGTTTCGCTATCGACTGTTGGAATCCGCTGATGACATTCAATCGTTACCTGTTCCCGATCGCCGTGTGCGCGCTGGCCTTGGCCGGCTGCGGCAAGCCAGCCGACGCCCCGGCGCCGGCCGCGGCGACCGCGTCGAAGGCGAGCGCTGCCGCCGCGCCGAGCGCGCCGGTCAGCGCCGAGATTCCGCGTGGTTTTTCGTCTTATGCCTCCGAGTCGATCGGCGACAACAAGCAGTGCGTGGCCGGCGCGAGTCTGGACGACGACGGCATGAATCAACGTCCGGTCGCCTATGTGGCGCAAACCTCGGGCAAGCCGATCTGGGCCAAGACCCTGGATCTGCCGGCCGAAACCTATCAAAGCCGCGCGACCCATTGCCTGCGTCAGGGCGACACGGTGTATGTGCTGCTGCAATCGGACACTCAGCCGCAGCAGACGCTGTCGCAAACCTCGCTCAAGGTGATCAAGCTCAGTCTCGCCGACGGCGCGGTGCAGGGCAGCGGCGACATCGCGGTGCCCGGCGCGCAGGGCGCGTACTCGGCCTGGGTCGAAGAAGGCGCGCAACACATGAGCTGGCAGGACGGCGGCCTGCGCATCGTCGGCCAGTATTTCGCTCTGGACGCTCCGGACCAGCGCAGCGCCTTCCAGGTCGCGCTCAAACCCGAGCTGATGCGGTGATCCGGGTCCGGCCGAATTGTGACGCCGTGCCGCGCTGCTCAGACGCGCCGACGGCTTGCTGCGAAAGTGCGCGGGTCCCGTGATGTTCTCGCAAGGAAACCGAACGATGAAATTCAAGCAAACCCGGTGCTGGACCATCGCCCTCAATTCGGCGGCCGCGCTCGCGCTGGCCGCGGCGTTGGGCGGATGCGATGTGGCCTCCACCAATTCGCCGGGCGCGGCCCAGGCCGATGAAATCGCCGCGCCGCCGGCCGCCGCCAAACCGGCGATTCCGGCCAAGGCCTGTCCCTCGCAGGATTTCGATGCGTTTCTGAAAGCCTTCGCCGAGGATGCGGAGCTGCAGAGAAGTTACACCCAGCGGCCGCTGCAAAGCGAAACCATCGACGCCAACGCCGACCCCGAGCCCCAGACGGTGACCGCGATGCTCGACGGCGACGCCTTGCAATTTCCGCTGATGCCCAGCGCGCAGAAGCAGCAGGCCGACGGCTTGGTCATGAGCCAGACCGAACTCAACGGCGACAAGGAAGTGATGCTGGTCAAGCCCGACACCGACTACCAGTTGTCGTTCTTCTTCCGCAAGGGCGAATGCTGGACCTTGTACCGCATGCGCGACGACTCGCTCTGACCCGCGCGCAACGCAGCCCCGCATTCTTCAGGAGATCGCAATGTCTTATCAGGACACCATGAACGTGATCCTGCCGCCGCAGCAAGGACGTTCGGCGCACATCACCGGCCACTACGGCGAACACCGCGACAACGGCGCGCACGGCGGCTCGGATTTCAATTACGTCGGCGGCCAGGCCGGGGTCAATCTGGACCATCCCACGATCCACT
Organism: Pseudomonas sp. CGJS7; assembly: GCF_036961695.1. Lineage (NCBI taxonomy): Bacteria > Pseudomonadati > Pseudomonadota > Gammaproteobacteria > Pseudomonadales > Pseudomonadaceae > Pseudomonas > Pseudomonas sp. CGJS7. The sequence goes on from NZ_JBAMDI010000132.1 coordinate 19,504, forward strand.
CGCCGATCGCCGGCACGGTGGAATTCGTCGGCGGGCGTTACGGCACCATCACCATCCGCGACGCCCAGGGCAACAGCCATCAGCTGCTGCACACCCAGAGCCAGTCGGTGGTGGTCGGGCAACGGGTCGAGGCCGGCAGCGAGATCGGCACGATGGGCGGGCGCGGCCCGCGCGGCGAGGCGCAGTACGCGCAGCACGTGCATTACCAGATGAAGGATCCGCAAGGAAACAACATCAACCCGGAAGATTTCTGGAACCGCCGCCAGACTGTCGGCGCGCACGCGGCCGGCGCCGATCGCGACGACGGCGTGTTGCGTCAGGGCGAGCGCGGCGCGGAGGTGCGCGCGCTGCAGGAAAAGCTCAATCGCCTGGGCTATCGCGATGAGCAAGGCCGGCCGCTGACTGCGGACGGCGATTTCGGCGAACGCACCCATCAGGCCGTGCGCGCTTTCCAGCGCGAGAACGGTCTCAAGGAAGACGGCGCGGCGGGTCCGCGCACCCTGGACGCGCTGGACCGCGCCAACCCGCGGCAAGAGCCGCGCGGCGCGTTGCTGTCCGATCCGGGCCATCCCAATCACGCGATGTACCGGCAAGCCCTGGACGGCGTGGAGCGGCTCGGCCCGCAGGCCGGCCTGCACAGCCAGCAGGATCGCGAACGCGCCGCGGCCACCTTGACCTATGAGGCGCGGCTGAGCGGCTTGAACGAAATCAACCACGTGGTTCAGAGCGTCAACGGCAGCGGCTTGTTCGCGGTGCAGGGCGCGCTCGACAACCCGGCCCATCACCGGGTGTTCGCCAACACCCAGCAAGCGGTGGCGCAGAGCATCGAACAATCGACCCAGCGCCTGGCCCAGGACGTGTCGGCGCCGATGCAGCAGGCCGAACAGCAGGTGGTGGACGCACGACAGCAGCAATCGCCACGGATGACGATGGTCTGAGTCCGGCCGATGCCGGGCAGGGCGGCGCAGGGACGCGTCGCGGTCAAACGCAGGATGCAGGAGGTGCCGGCGCCGGATGCGCGGGTATCGCCACAGGTCGATTCGAACCGCCGACTGCGTCTTCGGTGGAGGTGGAACGGCGGTTCGGATCGGGGCCTCGCAGGCCAGGGATGGCAAGGCAGTCGCTGCGAGGTCTGCGACAAGGAGGTCCAAGCTTCGCCCGAGAGGGCGGAGTGGGCACGGCAGGTTCGGTCACTAGGGAGGCCGAACCTGCCGCTGCCGCTTTGTCCGTATCGGCTGGGCGCTGGCGCCGGGCAGGGCTTGGCACAACCGCTGCACGACGGCCGGTTCGACCCCGGTCACCGGTCGGGGTAGGCTCGGTTCGCGGGCCGGCCTGGATCGGGCATTGCGCCGCCGGCCGCGGCGGGTTGTATCGGCGACCGCAGTCGAGGGTCGCCGCAAGGCTCTACCACCGGACCGGAACGTCCGCCACGGAGGCACGATGAACTCCCATCCGCAAGATCAGCAACTCAAGGTCGGCACCGAAGCGTCCAGCCAGACCTTGGACGATATGCGCCGGGCCGAGCAGCGCAATCTGCTCAGCAGCGCCAACCACCCCCGGCACGACCTGTTTTCGCAGGTCCGGGTGTGCCTGGACAAACAAGAGATGGCACGCGCCTACAGCCCGGGCGAGCGCGACAACCTGTCCGCGGCGCTGGCCCTGGAAGCCGCGCGCGGCCGCCACGGCGTCGACCATGTCGTGTTCAGCCAGGACGGCGCGCGCGCGTTCGCGGTCAAGGGCGAGCTGGATTCGCCGACCCGCCAGGTCAGCTACGTCGACGCGGCCCAGGCCGCGCAGCAGTCGGTCCAGCGCAGCAGCGAGCAGTTCGCGCAGTTGGCCCGCGAGCAAGACCTGCAAGACCGCCAGCGCGACGCCGAGCGTCAGCGCGACCAGGAGCGCGACCGCGGCAACGAGCGTCAAGAAGCCAACCGCGCCAGCGAGCGCGAACGCGAGCAACCCTCGCTGACGCGCAATCTGTTCAAAGACAAAGACTGACCCGCCGGACTCGACCGGCGCGACCGGCCAGCCGGATCGTGCGAGGAGCGAGCAGGCATCGGAGGCCCGCAATGAACGAGTACCAGCACCACATCCTGACCCGGGGCAAGTTCCAGATCGTGGCGCTGACCCGCGACGGCGAGTCCGACACCGACGAAATCTACGGCTACGCGGTGCTGAGCTCCTCGGGGGTCAAGCTGCGTCAGGAGTTGACCCTCAGCGACGCCCAAATCTGGCTCGACGACCGAATCGTCCAGGAATTGCTAGCCAGCGGCGCCGCTTCGCCGGATATGATGTCCCCATCGCGCCCGGCGGAGTTATCCGGGCTCCGGGTAGGCCGGAAGCGACGCTGACCGACAGCGGGTTCGGGGAACAAAGCAGGAAATAGAACGTGAAAGGGAAGCCGATTTTTGCCCTGGTCGCCTTGGTGCTGGTCGTCGCCGCGGGGGTGTATCTGTCGGGATACATAACGTTGCTGTTGATGAAGATCGACACCGGCGTGATGAAGTGGAACACCTACCTCGATTACCTCAAGGTGCTCGACGTTCCGCAATACAAGCCGTATGCCGGCAAGATCAAGGCCGGCGGGATCATCGGCTTCGGCCTGCCGCTGGCGGCCTACGCCGGCCTGATGTTCCTGGTGTTCAAGCCGAAGAAGAAGTCGATGCACGGCGATGCGCGCTTCGCCAACGCCGGCGACTTGGCCAAGAAGGACATGTTCAAGTCCACGCCCACCAGCATCGTGGTCGGCAAGTACAACGGCAAGCTGGTCCAGCTCAGCGGCCAGCAGTTCGTGATCCTGGCCGCGCCGACCCGTTCGGGCAAGGGCGTGGGCATCGTGATTCCGAACCTGCTCAACTACCAGGGTTCGATGGTGGTGCTGGACATCAAGCAGGAAAACTTCGACCTGACCAGCGGCTGGCGCTCGGGACAGGGCCAGGAGATCTTCCTGTTCAATCCCTTCGCCGAAGACCGCCGCACCCACCGCTGGAATCCGTTGACCTACGTGTCCAACGATCCGGCGTTCCGCGTGTCGGACCTGATGAGCATCGCCGCGATGCTGTATCCGGACGGCTCGGACGATCAGAAGTTCTGGGTCAGCCAGGCGCGCAACTGCTTCATGGCCTTCACCCTGTACCTGTTCGAAGCCTACGACGACGCCAACAAGGTCGGCTTCCCGTTCGGCACCATCCCGACCATCGGCGCGGTGTACCGTCTGTCCTCGGGCGACGGCAAGAGCGAGCTCAAGCCGTTCCTGAAGGGGCTGTCGGAGCGTCCGTTCCTGAGCAGCAACGCCAAGGCCGCGTTCGCCAACATGCTCTCGCAGGCCGACGAAACCTTCGCCTCGATCCTGGGCACGTTCAAGGAACCCTTGAACCCGTGGATCAACCCGGTGCTGGACGCGGCCACCGCGACCGACGACTTCAAGCTGACCGACTTGCGCAAGAAGAAGATGACGATCTACGTCGGCATCCAGCCGAACAAGCTGGCCGAGAGCCGCTTGATCGTGAATCTGTTCTTCAGCCAGATCATCAACCTCAACACCCGCGAGCTGCCGCAGAACAACCCCGAGCTCAAGCACCAGTGCCTGTTGTTGATGGACGAGTTCACCTCGATCGGCAAGGTCGACATCATCGCCTCGGCGGTGTCGTACATGGCCGGCTACAACATCCGTCTGCTGCCGATCATCCAGAGCATGTCGCAGCTGGACGCGACCTACGGCAAGGACATCTCGCGCACCATCATCACCAACCACGCCTTGCAGATCATCTACGCGCCGCGCGAACAGCAGGACGCCAACGATTACTCCGACATGCTCGGCTACACCACCGTGCGCAAGGAGAACGTCACCCGCGGCCGCGAAATCTCGCGCAGCGAGTCGGAAGAGCGCCGCGCGCTGATGCTGCCGCAGGAGCTCAAGGCGATGGGCTTCGATACCGAGGTGTTCTTGTACGAAGGCATCCCGCATCCGGTGAAGTGCGACAAGATCAAGTATTACCAGGACAAGATGTTCACCCAGCGGTTGTTGCCGAAGGTTACGGTGCCGATGTTGGATATCAAGGCCTGATCGGACCGCGTTTGGGATGTCCTGGCCGGTAATCGACAGGGACGTGAGGTTCGCGCAAACGCCGCCGGCATCACCGGCGGCGTTTGCGTATGGCGAGGGAATTCGTCGCTGAGGTTTTGTGCCATCCCGACGCTTGCTCCCGTCGCCGAGAATCCTGGTTTCGTCATTCCGGCGAAAGCCGGAATCCATTTTGCTTTTGCTGCGATTCCCTCGTTCCGCGTGGATGAGGCAACGGCAAAATGGGTTCCGGCTTTCGCCGGAATGACGGTGGTGAGGGTGTGCAGAAGCGGGTAGAACCAAGCGGGGTGCAGGCGCATGCAACGGCCGGCGGCAATGGTCGCGGGCCGCTGCGCAGAGCCATTGCGCTGAATGGCATTTTCCCGCCGTCCTGCGCGAACGCGCGGACCATCGGCAGGCATAATGGCCGCAGCACGCATCCGGGCCTACTCATGAAAGACCTCCGCGTTTCCCTAGTCCAAGGCGCCACCCGCTGGCACGACCCCGCCGGCAACCGCGAGTACTACGGCGACCTGATTTCCTCGCTGCACGGCATCACCGACCTGGTGCTGCTGCCGGAAACCTTCACCAGCGGTTTCAGCAACGAAGCCATCGGCAACGCCGAAACCATGGACGGCCCGACCGTCGCCTGGATCCGCGAACAGGCCGCCAAGCTCGGCGCGGCGGTAACCGGCAGCGTACAGCTGCGTACCGACGAAGGCGTGTTCAACCGCCTGCTGTTCGCCACCCCCGACGGCGAGCTGCACACCTACGACAAACGCCATCTGTTCCGCTTCGCCAAGGAACACGAGCGCTACGCCGCCGGCCGCGAGCGTCTGACCGTGGAATGGAAGGGCTGGCGGATCTGCCCGCTGGTCTGTTACGACCTGCGATTCCCGGTGTTTTCGCGCAACCGTTTCGATGTCGAGCGCCCCGGCGCGCCGGACTTCGATCTGCTGCTGTACGTGGCCAACTGGCCGTCGGCGCGGGCCTACCCGTGGAAGACGCTGCTGCGCGCGCGGGCGATCGAAAACCTGTGCTATGTCGCCGGCCTCAACCGCGTCGGCGACGACGGCAACGGCCTGCATTACGCCGGCGACAGCGCGGTGATCGATTTCCTCGGGCATGCGGTCAGCGAGTGCACCGATGAGGAAGTGGTGGTCACCACGACCTTGCAGGCGGCCGAACTGGCCGCGCATCGCGAGCGGTTTCCGGCGATGCTCGATGGCGACCGTTTCGAGTTGAGCTGAGCCCTTGAGTTGAGCCCTGATGAGCCCCTCTCCCGCTTGCGGGAGAGGGGTTGGGGTGAGGGCACGAGGGAGGTCGTTGCTATCGCGGCGCCTGCTGTGTCGCGCGCCCTCACCCCAACTCTCTCAGCCTTGCACACCCTTCGGGCGCCGCAAGCGGGAGAGGGCATCGCCCGCACTCAATAATCCTCACGCGCCCGCGAACGCACCCCACCAACCTCAATCGCGCTCTCGCTGACCCCACGCTTGTGGAAATACACCTGCTCCGCCGCCCACCGCAGCGGCGCGGAGTGCAGCAGCAAATCGAACGGCCAATCGGCCTGAAACCGATCGAACGCCCAGCGCAACGCGCGCTTGCGGCGAAACTTCGGCGCCGCATCCTGGGCGATCGATTCCGGCGCCGGCCCGAGCCCGCGCGCATGCAGCGCGATCGCCTGACCCAAGGTCTCGCCGTGCGCCCACGCCGAATGGATGCCGCCGGCGGTGACCGGCGAGACGATGCCGGCCGCGTCGCCGGTCAGCATCGCGCCGTCGCGCGCCAGCGGGAACACCGGGCCGCCGCAAGGAATCAGGCCGGCCCGGGTCGCATCGGGTTGCAGGTCCGCGCCCAGCCCGACCACGTCGCGCACGCGCGCCAGAAAGCCGTCGATGTCGGGCACGCGCGCGCGTTCGGCATCGTGGCGCAGCGCCAGGCCGGCCTGGACGCCGGTGGGGTTCTGCGCGACCCAGCCGATGTAGCCCGGCGCATAGCGCTTGCTGACGAAGCAGTGCAGGGCGCCCGATTCGGGCAGGGCGGCGCCGGCGAACTCGTATTCGATGCCGTACAGGAACTCGCGGGTCCGGCCCAGGCCGGTGCGCTCGGCGACGCGCGATTTGGCGCCGTCGGCGCCGACCAGAAAGCGGGTGCGGCCGACGCCTTCCACCCGCCAGCCTTCGCCGTCGCGTTCGGCCTGGGTGAACGAGGCGCCCAGGCGCAGGTCGACGCCGTGGCGGACCAGTTCCTGCGCCAGCCAGCGCATCAGCCGCGGCGTGTCGGTGGTCAGGAAGTAATAGCCGGGCGCGGCCAGCGCCATGCTGCGCAGCTTGGGCGAATACAGGCGCACCCGTTCGACCCGGTGCACGCAACCGGTCGGCGCGCGGCTCAGCCAGGTCTGTTCCGCCGCTTCCTTGACCACGATACCGGTGGTGCGCAGCTTGTCGCCGGGATCGCGCTTGCGTTCCAGCACCACCACGCGCAGTCCCGCGCGCGCCGCGGCGAGCGCGCAAGCGGCGCCGGCGAAACTGGCGCCGACGACGATCAGGTCGCAATCGTAGGAGCTGGGTTGGATCGACATGGCCGCAATCTCGGGAGGAGTTGCGGCGCAGTGTGGGCGGGCGAGGCGAAGCCGGTATGGCGGCTGTGTGAAGTGTCGGCAGCGTCGAAATTGCCGCTGTGCGGCTTCGGTTGCGCGATCGCGCATGCGGCCGGACTACGTCGCGAGCGCCTGCCGCGCAGTCGCGGCTCGCGCCGCCGCTACAGGCAGCGGCCGTAGCGACGCGGCGTCGGCTCGCAATCCGACTGTAGGAGCTGCGTCCCACGGGGATTTCCTTCGGTCACAAGCTGCGACCGCGACACCGCGCTTACGGCGCGGCTTTCATTGCAAGTGCAGCGCCCGCGACAGGCCGCGATTCGCGCTCAACCCAACTGCGACTCGATCGAATCCACCATCGCCCGCTTGCGCAGCAGGAAGTCCCAATAGCCGCCGCCGAGCTGGCGCCACAGCACCGCCGAGCGCACCGCCGACAGCAGCACCGCGCGCACTTCGGCGACCACGCCGGGTTGGCCGAGGTAATGCGGGTTGCCTTGCACCAGCACGCGCGGGCGCAGGTGGCTCAGGGAGTCGGCGTACAGGGTGCCGAGCGCGGCGATCACGTCCGGGTGGCCGCTGCCGAGCCGGTGCGCGGCGGTGGCTTGTTCGTGGATGCCGCGCAGCACTTTCTCGGTCATCGCGTCGTCGCGGACGAAGCGCCGTTCCAGCTGCAGCACCGCCAGCGCCAGGCGCGGCAGGTGTTCGTCCTTGATCCGGTTGGTGAAGTAGTCCTGCACCAGCATCAGGCCGGGGCGCAGGTTGTCCAGGCCGCCGTAGACCGCGGCGGGCGAGGAGGCGTCGATGCGGAACACCGAGTCCAGGCAGGTGCCGAGCACGGCCGCGTTGGCCTGGCCGGTGTCGGCGATGCGCCGCACCTGGGCCAAGGCCTGGGCCAGACCGGCAAGGGCGAGGACGCGTTGGGAAAGTTCGGCCATTACGGGGTCGTCGTCAGAGAGGAATTCGGGAGGCGGGAGCCCGCGAGCGCCGGCGCATCGGTGGCGGCGATCACCGCGCCGCCGAGGCAGACCTCGCCGGCGTACAGCACCAGCGACTGGCCCGGGGTGACCGCGCGTTGCGGCTGGTCGAAACGCACGTCCAGGCTGCCGTCCTCGCGCAGATGCACTTCGCAGTCCTGGTCGGACTGGCGGTAGCGGGTCTGCGCGCTGCAGCGGAAGGTGGCCGCGGGCGGTTCGCCGGCGATCCAGTGCGCCGGCTCCGACCACAGGGTCTGCGAATGCAGCCAGCGGCTGTCGCTGCCCTGGTCGACGTACAGCACGTTGCCGGCGACATCCTTGCCGACCACGTACCACGGCGCCGGCTCGAAGCCGCGCACGCCGCCGATGTTGAGGCCTTCGCGCTGGCCCAGGGTGAAATAGAACACGCCCGGATGGGTGCCGACGAGCTGCCCGTCGGGGGTGCGGATTTCGCCCTGTTTCGCCGGCAGATAGCGCGAGAGGAATTCGCGGAAGTCGCGTTCGCCGATGAAGCAGATGCCGGTGGAGTCTTTCTTGGCCGCGGTCGGCAGCCCGGCCGAACGCGCCATCTCGCGCACGTCGTGTTTGATCAGTTCGCCGAGCGGGAATTTGGTCGCGCTGAGCTGGGTCTGGCCCAACTGGTGCAGGAAGTAGCTCTGGTCCTTGCCGCGGTCGAGCGCGCGCAGCAGACGGAAGCGGCCGTCGGCCTGATCGACCCGGGCGTAGTGGCCGGTGGCGATGTAGTCCGCGCCCAGTTCGCGCGCCGCGTCGAGGAAATACTTGAACTTGATCTCGCGGTTGCACAGCACGTCGGGATTGGGCGTGCGCCCGGCCGCGTACTCGGCGATGAAGTGTTCGAACACGCCGGCCCAGTACTCGCCGGAAAAATCGCGGAAATGGATCGGCAGGCCGAGCCGGCCGGACACCGCGACCGCGTCGCGGCGGTCGTCCTCGGCGCGGCAGTCGCCGCTGCCGTCGTCGGCCCAGTTCTGCATGAACAAGCCCGACAGCGCCTCGCCCGAATCGCGCAACAGCAGGGCCGCGACCGAGGAATCGACCCCGCCCGACATGCCCACGATGGTGTTCGCCGCCGCCGTCGCCATCAGCCGATTTCGGTCGGGACCAGGTGCTGCAGCAGGTCCAGCGAATGGCGGCGCCCGCCGAGGTAGTCGGCGACGACCTGCCAGACCAGGGGGCTGCGGTGCTGGTGCGCGCGCGACTGCAACTCGGCCGGGCTCATCCACACGGCCTGGATGATGCCTTCGTCGAGCTTGCGCCCGGCGTGGTGGCGGACCGGTTCGGCGGCGAAGGCGAAGCGCAGGTAATGGCGGCCGCCGGAGCCGTCGGGCTGGACCGGCGCCTTCCACTGGTAGGCGCCGACGAACGCGGTCAGGCGCACGTCCCAGGCGGTTTCCTCCAGGGTCTCGCGCAGGGCCGCGTCGAGCAGGCTCTCATCCGGCTCCAGGTGGCCGGCGGGCTGATTGATCACCCGCTGGCCGCCGGCCGATTCTTCGACCATCAACAAACGTCCGTCGTCGACCACGATGGTGGCGACGGTGACGTCGGGTTGCCAAAAACGGCCTTCGCGGTAGCTCACGTCAGAATTCGTCCTGGCCGGGGGTGAGTTCGGCTTCCATCTCGTCGGCCGCGCGCACCACGTAATCGATGGCGTCGTCCAGATCTTCCTGCGAGGCGCCGGCGTCGAGCTTGACCACGAACACCGCCACGCCGTCCTGTTTGACCCAGCCGCCCATCTTGCTGAGCTGGCTGTCTTCGAGCAGGCGGTTGGCGACATCGCCCGGCAGTTGGCTGTCGCTGCCGCGATAGCCGGGCGACCAGATCTCGCGAACCTCCAGCTTGCCGTAGCGCTGGGTGCCCGAGAGCACGTAGGCCATCTGGCTGCGGTCCTTGTCCAGGGCGAAGGTCAGGACGAAATCGCCGTCCTTGTCCAGCTCGTACTTGTAGCCCAGCGCATCGAGCTGGGCGCGCACGCGCGGGTCGCCGCCGCTGGCGTTGCCGCGATCGGGCTGC
>NZ_JBAMDI010000133.1:0-28178 GCF_036961695.1 Pseudomonas sp. CGJS7
GCCACCACGCTGACGACGCCCCCGTCCGCAGCCACGGCAACCCTCCGCCGCGACTAAGGCAACAACGTCAAAAACTCCTGCGCATTCACCGGATGCCCCAACCAGTACCCCTGCGCCAGATCGCAGCCGCGCTCGCGCAGCACCGCGTACTGCCCTTCTTTCTCCACGCCTTCGGCGACCACGATGATCCCCAGCGAATGCGCCATCGCGATGATCGCCGTGGTCAGCGCCAGGTCGTCCGGGTCGCGCAGCACGTCGGCGACGAAGCTGCGGTCGATCTTGACCCCGTCCACCGGCACCCGACGCAGATGGCTCAAGCCGGAGAAGCCGGTGCCGAAATCGTCCAGCCACACCTTCACGCCGCTGGCGCGCAGACGCGACAACAAATTGCTGGCGTGGGTTTCGTCGCCGATCACCGCCGTCTCGGTCAGCTCCAGATGCAGATGCTCGGCCGGCAAACCGGTCTCGTGCAGGCAGGCGGCGACCACATTAGGCAGATCGCCAGTGCGCAACTGACGCGGCGAGACGTTGACCGAAACGAACAGCGCCGGAGCGCCCGGACGCGCGTCGTGCCAGTTCACCGCGTCCTCGCAGGCCGCGCGCAACACCTGCGGGCCCAGGGTTTCGATCAGGCCGCTCTGCTCGGCCACGTCGATGAACACCGACGGCGCGATCAAGCCCTGCTCCGGATGCTTCCACCGCAACAGCGCCTCGGCGCCGACCATCGCGCCGTCGCCCAAGCGGAACACCGGCTGATACACCAGACTCAACTCGCCGCGATCCCAGGCGCCGCGCAACTCGTGTTCCAGGTGCACGCGCCGCTCCACCGCCTGATCCATCGCCCGACTGTAGAAGCGGAAACAATTCTTGCCGGCGACCTTGGCCTGATACATGGCGATGTCGCCGTTCTTCATCAGCGCGGTCGCGCCGGAGGCGTCCTCCGGATACAGGGTCACGCCGATCGACGTCCCCAGAAACACCTGCCGCTCGTGCACCACGATCGGCTGCCCGAGTTCGGCCACCAGCACCTCGGCCAGATGAGTGGCCATGGTCCGCGCCTCGCCGTTGCGCTCGCGGCTGCCCTCGACCAGGATCACGAACTCGTCGCCGCCGAAGCGCGCGAGCAAGGCGCGCTCGCCGCCGATCCGGCGCACGGTTTCCTCGATCCGCTGGGCGAACTGCAACAGCACTTCATCGCCGGCGTCGTGGCCCAGGGTGTCGTTGACCCGCTTGAAATCGTCGATGTCGGCGAACAGCAGCGCCAGCTGACCGCCGTCGCCGCGCAGATGCAGCAGGCGTTGATCCAGCGCTTCGCGGAACGCCAGCCGGTTGGCCAGCCCGGTCAGGGCATCGGTATAGGCCATGCGGCGGATATCGCGGTCGTGCCGGGCCAGGCTCTGGCTCATCTTGCCGAAGGCGCGCATCAAATCGCCGACTTCGTCGTTGTGGCGGCCGGCGGCGGGAACGTGATCGAACTGGCCGAATTGGCCGTCCTCGATCGCGCGCGCGGCGTCGGCCAGCTCGCGGATCGGTTTGACCAGCCAGCTCTGGATCAGCCACACCATCAGCGCGCCCAGCGCCAGCAGGCCGATGCTGAGCAAGCCCACCCACAGCAATTGCAGCCGGCCCAGCGCTTCCAGGCGCTGGCGCAGCTTGTCCAAAGCGCTGTCCTGGTACGTGCGCATGGCCTTGAGGTCGTAGCCCACCCGCACCCCGCCCAGCCGCTGCTGGCCGATCTTGATCGGCGCGGACACGTCGAAGGTGTTCTCGCCCCACTGGGTGTCCATGGCCCGCGCGGCGACGATGCGCGCGGCCATCGGATCGTCCATGCGCTTGCCGTAGCTGGGAATCTCCTCGCTGCCGTCGTGGACGATGTTGCCTTCCAGGTCGTAGACCACCACGTAGCGCACGCCGGGGTTGGTCATCGCCGCGCGGCTGATTTCGCCGATCGCGTCCAGGTCGAAGTAATAGACCGGGTTGGTCAACGAGCCGGCCAGTTGCGCCACCTCGCCCTCGCCATGGCGGCGCAGGCTTTCGACGAAGCTGTCGCGCATCGCATCGCGGCTGACGTCGACCACTTCGCTCTGGATCCGCTCCTGCCGCTGCAACAGCAGCAGGATCAGCACCGCCACCACCAGGAAGGCGACGCCCATGATCGACAGGAACTTGGCCTGCAAGCCGGCGCGCAGTCTCATTCGACCTCCGCCCGCACCCGCGCCACGCCCGTGCCGATCCGGTCCAGGGCCTGTTGCGAGGCCGGATCGATCGGCATGAACCGGGTGGTCTTGAAGAACCGCAGCAAGGCCTCGCCGGCATCGGGATCGCCGGCGGCGTCGATCAGCACCTCGCGCAAGCGCGCGGCGACCTTGGGGTCCAGATCGTTGCGCACCACTTCCACCGCGCGCGGGTACTCGGGGCTGCGGCCGATCTCGACCAGATCGCGGCGGAACGCATCGGGCACCCGGCGCGGATTGCGCCAGTCCAGATTGCTCATCACCCCGGCGTCGACCAGGCGCTTGTGCACCCAGGTCGAGATGTTCAGTTCCGAGCGCGCGAACAGATAGCCGACCCCGCCGCGGTTGATCCGGTCGGTCGGCGACAGCAGGATTTCCAGGCGCAGGCCGTGCTCGAGCAAGGTCGCGGCCGGGACGAAGTAGGCGCTGGTCGAGGACGGCCGCTGAAAGGCGACGTTGTGCCCGCTCAGATCCTCCAGCGAACGCAGCCCGCTGTCGCGGCGGGCGAAGAACACCGTGTGATAGTGACTGACCCCGTCGCGCTCGGTCAGCAGCATCGGCCTGGCGTTGGCGCGCTGGTGCAGCAGCATCGCGGTGCCGGCGGTCTCGCTGACCCAATCGACCCGGCCGCGGCGCAGGTAGCTGCCCATCTGCTGGGCGTCCTTGGCCATCAGGATCCGGCCTTCGCGGATGCCGACATCGGCCATGCGCGGGACCACATAGTCCAGCAGCGGCTTGAGCTGCTCGTAGTGGGCCTTGGGGTCGTCGCTGATCCGGCCCAGCACCAACACGTGGGCGTCGCCGGCCTCGGCGTGGGGATGCTGGTCGTGACCGTCGTGCAAAGCCGCAGCCGGGCCGCATGCCCCCAGCAGGACAAGCCCGAACAGCCAACCCAAACCCCGTGCGTTAGCGATCAACTGTGCTCACCTGACTGTGTTCACCTGATCGGATTGCCCGCGCAGCGTAATCGAAACCGCGGCCTTGCCGATACCGTCCCTGTTTCCCCTAGCCGGCCCGGACGCGCACCCGGCGTCAATCCGGGTGGACGCGCTCAGCGCCGCTGCCCGGCCAACATCGCCATCCGCTCCACGTCGGCCAACACCCCGCGCAGCAAACGGATCTCGCGCTCATCCAGGTCCGCGCGCAGAAACAGCCGGCGCAGCTTGCGCATGGCCGACTCGGGCGCGCGGCCCTTGTGGAAGTCGATCGCGTCCAAGGCCTCGCCCAACTGGCCGAAGAAGCCTTCCAGTTGCGCGTGCGAGGCCGGCGGGTCGCGCCGTTCGAACGCGCCGCCGGCGGCGTTGGCGGCCAGCGCGGCCATGCGCAGCTCATAACTGAGCACCTGCACCGCCGCGGCCAGATTCAAGGAGCTGTACTCGGGATTGGCCGGGATGTGCACGGCGGCGTGGCAGAGCTGCAATTCCTCGTTGTCCAGGCCGGTGCGCTCGCGACCGAACACCAGCGCCACCTGGCTGCCGCCCCGGGCGCGGGCATCGGCGCGCGCGGCGGCCTCGCGCGGGGCCAGCTCCTCCAGCGCGATCCGCCGGCTGCGCGCGGTGCAGCCCAGGACGAAGTGGCAATCGGCGACCGCCGCGGCCAGATCGGGCAGCACCACCGCGGCCTCGAGCACGTCGTCGGCGCCCGCGGCCAGGGCGTAGGCGTCCCGGTCCAGCGGCTTTTCCGGCGCGACCAGGACCAGCCGCGACAGGCCCATGGTCTTCATCGCCCGCGCGGCCGAGCCGATATTGCCGGGGTGCTGGGTGCCGACCAGGACCACCCGCAAGTGGGCGGCGGCCGGATCGGGGGTGGCGGCCGGGCCGGGTTCGGGCGCGTCGGCCGGGCTGGCGGGGTTGGCGGAATTGGGCGCCTGCGCGCCCGGCGGTTCATGGCGGGGATCGTGGTTCATGCGCAAATGGTAAACTCCCCGCCCCGGCCACAGGCGCCGGCCCGCTCTTTATCCCCGACAGTCCTTCCCCACCTCATCCGTTCGAGGCCGCAAGCCATGCAGAAACCCGCCGTCACCCTCATGGTCAAGGCCGCCCGAGCCGCAGGCAACGTCCTGTTGCGCCACATGCACCGCGTGGACGCGCTCAACGTCGTCGAGAAGGACCGCATGGACTACGCCAGCGAAGTCGACCGCCTAGCCGAAGCCGAAATCATCAAGGAATTCCGCCGCGCCACCCCGGACTACGCCATCCTCGGCGAAGAACACGGCCCGCTCGGCCAATCGCGCTACACCTGGGTGATCGACCCGCTCGACGGCACCAGCAACTACCTGCACGGCATTCCGCACTTCTGCGTGTCCATTGCCCTGTGCGAGAACGGCGAACCGACCCATGGCGTGATCTTCGATCCGCTGCGCAATGATTTGTTCACCACCAGCCGCGGTAGCGGTACGCAGCTCAACGAGAAGCGCGTGCGCGTGGCGGATCGTAAGGATCTGACCGGGGCGATGCTGATCACCGGGTTCCCGCCGCGCGAGCGGGCTCGGGCCAGCGCTCACCTGAAGTGCCTGGACAATTTGCTGGTCGATGCTGAGGACGTGCGCCGTACGGGTTCGGCTGCGCTGGATCTGGCGTATGTGGCTTGCGGGCGTGCCGATGCTTACTTCGAAGCCGGGTTGAAGCCGTGGGATGTGGCGGCGGGCGTGCTGATGGTGCGCGAGGCTGGCGGCAAGGTCAGCGACTTCAAGGGGCGCTCGACTGGGCCGATGGATAATCGGGGGTTGGCGCCGCGGCAGATTGTGGCTGGTAATTTGAAGATTGCTGATGCGTTGCAGAGCCGGATTGTTAATACGGGGTATGCGGCGGCGTTCGATTGATGCTTGAGTGACCGCACCGAATAGGTGCGAACTATCGCCCATGAAAACGCCGCGATTATCGCGGCGTTTTTTGTTCTGGTTGCTCGACGCCGACATTGCGGCCGACGCCGCACAACGGCTCTCGGCCGTTCGAATCCGCGCCTTAGACCGGCAGAAGGCCGCATGCGGGCCAGAGTTGATCGCGAAAAGAAGGGACCTGCTGCCGGAGGTTTTCAGACAACTCTCAAGGCACTTATTCCGGAACTATTGGCAGTTCGCTGTCGTGGCGGCCAAAGACTCCGCAAGCGCTTTGGAGTTGCTATCCGACCTCTCGAAGGAGAGCCAAATTTCAACTGGCGTCTGGCTCGGACGCTTCCTTTCGCGCAACCCTACTACCACGAAAGCCGAAACGTCCGGATCCTCCCATAGATAGATCGTGACCTCGCCGCGAGTAAGCGCAGGCAATTCAGTTCGCCTTCCCCGTGCATGGTCCACCTGAGGCCCATACCCTACTTCGTACGACACCTTGGCCGAGTCCGTACGCAGAGTTCCGAAATCCGAATCGATGCCTCTTCGACCGATGTCCTGCATCAATTCGTCTGCCCTCATGGCACAGATGCCATAAACATCGCTAAGCACCACCTGCCTCCCCGCTTTCGGCAGAGCAGGAGAATCGTTCACCGCACACGCGCTCGCTAGCGCGAGCCAGCCGAGCACCCCTGCAACGCGTATAGCGCTATTCACAGCGACATTCCCTTCCAGGACGAACAACGTCCTTAGCGCAAGGATCGAGAAGCCAGTCAATGTCGACCTGCTAAGGACGAACGAATACACGCTGATTTCAACCGACTCTCCACATCGGCAGCCACGTCATAGCGCCCGACCAGCAACTGCACCGTCTCGCACTCTACGCTGGCCTCGCCCCCATCGGGAATTGCATAAATGCCTCCATCCCCGCGAGTCACGCCTAAAGCCATCCAAACCCGTCGCCCGTTTCTATCCAGCACTCCTGCCACTAAGCGCCCATGACGCGTTTCCGGAACAACGGCAGCGCGATCATCGCGTCGCTCGAACTCCAAGCCCTGAAGCGTTGCGTAAACAGGCTTTTCTGAAAACTCGCCGTGGCGCAAAGGCGACAGAATCCGCCAGACCACACCCAGCACCAAAACAATTCCGAATGCAGCAAGGAATACTTTCTTCATTCATCGATCTCCAGGCTATCGTGGCGGCGTCTTCCATCCTGACGGTCCAATCCCGACGCTGCCCGATCGCGACCAGTCGCAATCGACGGCGCACCGTGTCGTGCCGCGAAATCGGAAGATCGCGCTGAAAACAATGTCAGCGCCCGAAATCAGACCGATGCCCCGCCTGACCTTTGGCGATTTCCAACAACATCGCCATACCGTTCGAAACGATTTCCACCGCGATGTCCACATCCGAATCGCCGATCTCGTATACACCGAAGTCGATCATCTCCCCACCCGATGCCGACGCGAAAAAATGGTCGTAGCTGTCTTTGAACGACTGCTCGCCAAGGTCGAACGACATGCCGAGACCCGGCCCAAAACTCGCTCGGACGTCGATCAGCATGTTCCAGCAGTTGATCACGTCATCGGCGCAAACAGCCTTTCTTGCGACCAGCGCCGTCAACAAGCGGTCGAGATCGAATACCACGGGCTCATCGAAGCTCAGCCCATCCTGCGCCGCCGAGCATTGTTCAAGAAGGGATGCCTTCGTGTTGGCTGACACCAACACCCCCAGCCACTTGAACAAGGCCTCTTTCTGCTCATCGGTTGACCGCCATCCAAGCCAAACATCTCTTCCTTGGACGATGAAATGCACCGGATATATCACCATCGTTCCCACTCGACTGTTCAGATGAGGCGACTTTCATGCCAGCGAAAGCTTGGGACGCTCTTGTTCTTCAGGCCAAAACCCTGGCTGAAACCTGGGCGATTCATCAAAACCTACGGGAAAGACTGGCAACCTCCGACGCTGTAAGGAATCTCGAAAACACTTCCGTACCGCTGCCGATCGCATCCACCTGCAACTCACAAATTCGCTCCAGCCTTACGAATACCCACTTTATTTCTTCACCATCAGAATTCCGATACGAGTGTTCGTTGGAAATGGCGATTCTGCGCGCAGCCAGCTCCGCCTCAGATGACGAGATGTCTTGAATCAGGTAGATCGACTCTTGCCATAAGTTCGCATCTGCGTTCTTTCCGGTGTGGCGGCCTTCAAATAAAGCGGAAGCTGCGAACCATGTCATGCCTCGAATCTCCCGATCGCGACTGATTGCAATCCAAGGAGGATCGTAGTCCGTTGCGGCGACTCGGGGTAGTGCCGAACAAACGCGTAGCCTTGAAGAAATGTAAAACGCCGCACGCGCCTTCGCGCGAAAGACGCCACTACCCCTGCAACCTTAATTCAGCCAAATCAAGACTGACATCGATCCATACCGAACCAATCACCAGCCGGGCAAACACCTAACGGACGAGATGGCGATTTCCGCACTCGCGCTGCGCCTTATGACCGCGCGGTCACTGCCTACCACTGCATCGAGTCAGCTCTCTTGAATGAGCAATCGTCCCTCTGAAGTCACCCTTCGCATCGAATACATCAACAGTATCTTTGAACAAAGCGTAAGCCTCTAGAACGTCGTGATAAAACCCACGCTTATAGGCGTCGTTTATCAAAAAAGCGGCCATGCATCTATTCCTCGAGCGCGCCACCGCTTCTTTCGCGAACACCCAATGCCAGAAACCGCCCTCTTTTTTGCCGATCAAGAAGGCGAGGAATGCCAGCAGAAAGGCAGCTCCGCACTTCGCCATGGCCGCCAACTTCCTCGGCCCGACATCCATTAACGAGAGGACTCATTCTTCGAGCGCGCAATTTCGCGAGCGGCATCTACGTTCCCCTGCTTCGCCGCCTTGCCGAGCCAGTACCTTGCCCTGGCGCCCCATATGTCCGCATCGGGTTTTCTCAAGTACAGCATCGCGACATTGTATTGCCCAACATCGCTGCCGTTCTCCGCAGCGATCAAAGACCAAAATTCGAAGCTATTCGAGCCTTCTGGGAACTTCATATACCAGGCGGCCAACCTCAAAGCCTCCACCTTCCCGCCTGCAAGCGCTTTGCGTTTGAGATCTTTGATCTCCTCGCTCTTTGGCATTTTGAACTCTGCGTTCTTTTCCGGCACCACCTCGTGCTTATGCTCAACGGCATGAGCGCCTAAAAAAAACAGCAGTAGCAGCACAACCAAAGTAACTCGGTGCATTTTGCCACCCGTTCTCTGAAGATAAAAAGCCAGCCAGGCGCCCACAGCATTCGGGATCACCCTCCCGCCTTTTTTTGAGGAACGCTCCACGGCTAACTTCTTCTCAACCTTATATCGGCCTTGTCTTTCGAATAGACCGCAGCTGCCAGGAAGATCGATCGAATCCGAAGACCCACCCCTTTAAACCACCTACCGTCCTGACGCTCTAAGAACGAGACGAAAATAAATGCGTAGATGCTTCCCTGAGCCATCGCCTTACCGTACCAGTGCCTAGCCTTCTCCAGATCGCGCTGTACGCCCAGCCCGAAATGATAGAGACGGCCGAGCATCAATTGCGCCACGAGATGATCGTTACCATCGGCGACCCTTTGGTAGTAGCCGAATGCCGTTCGATAGGCACTCGGCTCGCCTGCCTGCCTGCCCTCTGGAATAGTAGATTCGAGCTGCGCCCAGCATCGCCTCCACAAGCCCAATCTCATTAATCGCATTTTCGTAACAATGAAGCGCTTTCTCCAGATCGCGCAACTGCCCGTTCGATCCATCTTCGTACATGCAAGCCAAATAGAACCAGGCTTCCGCCACGCCCTGTTGCGCAATCTCCTTGAACTCCAAGTAAAGAGCTAGAGATCGATCACCACCGTCGAACAAGCGGATCGCGCCTTCGAGGCGACCGGCGGGCCCAGCGGGGAAATTTAGCAACTTGCTCATCAACTATTCCCTTGGCACTCTTCGACCTCGCGTTCTGCCTACCGCATCACTAATGGTGTACCTCCTGAACTCTAGCGCGCGCAAACGCATACTTAGTGAGCAGAACCTCCCAAACCCAATAGGATCGAAAACCATGACACTTCAAATTTAAATCCGCTTCACAAGCTCAAAGCTGTCAGGAGCGCACCTCTATCACTCCTTTGGCCTCAATCGGAATTATCCATGATTCACCAAGATTATTTTTTGCCACAACCTGATTCACCTCAAGCGAAACATGTTCAAACGGATTAGAGAAATCGAAAAATGCTATCCAGCGAATTCGGTTTCCAAGATTTTCAAGTAGCGCAACATAGCCATCACCACCCATGCCACACTCACCAACAACCGCCTTAAGTCCGAGGTCAATATTTGCAGCCTCCATTAATGGGCTGCAACTAGTCCACTCCGTATCATCGCCAAGAGTAGCCTGTTCGTCTTCACGTATGCGAAGACGCAAGGGTGAATCCCGAGGGGCATCCACAGGATGAACCGGCCAAACTGCTCCATCTGGAAAAATAATTCCATTTAATATGGGAATTCTTTCCTCTTGCCAATATTTGACTAAAACGCTCATTAGGGTTTCCTGGGCATAGTAATTGGCTGCTGAGAAAGTCCACCGTTAGGGACGGCGCCACCATTTCTCAAGTTTCGTGGATCTGCAAAACGCTTTTGGAACTCCGCTTCCCATTTCGCGCCACTTACAACCTCGACCGGGATAGCATCCACCCCTGCCTTTTGTGCCGCCAGCAGTCTCCGATTGTCAAATGAAACCCATCTCCCCTCTCGCTCCATGACACGAAGTGCGTTGGAGCCCGACCAGTTCCATAGGCCTGCGGCCATATCCTCCGTATACTTAATCACATTAGAACTAACCGTGCGTTGCGAGAAGTTAACTTGGAACGGGCTTATTAGTGGCGCCAAGGGAAGTTGCGCAGTGTTTTTACACACTTGGTAGGCGGCGCCCCCACCAAGAGAGGTCCCCGCGACAGCCTCTGCCGCTCCACTCACAACAGCACGTGCCGTAATCGGATTTGCAAAAGACCACAGCGCTACTCGTGCACCAACAATCGCTGTGACCCCAACAGCAGCCCCGACAGCAATAACGTACCCGGGGCCACTGCTCTTAGGCGTCTCCCATGAGACCTTGTGCCCTCCATTATTTCCAGAGAAAGGCAACTCCAATCCACGCGGATCCGTTAGCGATAGAGGCCGTCCTGCAACATATCCATAGGTACTGATGCCGCCTTCTTGCCCAATCGGATCGCTTTGAATGTATCGCCCCGCAGCGGAATCGTAGTCTCGGAAATAGTTGTAGTTCAATCCGGTATTAGGGTCATGCCGCTGACCTGGGAACCGCATATTGAATACAAACGCAGCGCCGTCCAGATCCGGATCTTGGTTCGGCGCGTTGTTGCCAAACACCTCGCTCTTGGTATCCCACGCCCAGATAGCGACGTTGCGCACCGAGTCAATCACAGCACGCGGCGTACCCAGGTGATCCGGCTGGACATACTTCAATGACGGGTCCGCCCCCGCTCCGACCAACAGCCCGGCCGGCGTATCGTCCATCCAGATCGCCTGCTGAATCGCCGCCCCAGTGCTGTCGTAATCGCCAATCCACTGCCCGCCTTCGTCATACAGCGTGTAGGTCGTAACTGGCCCGGTATCGGCATTGATCGCAGCCACCCGCTCGCCGATGGCGTTGTAGCGATAGCCCATCTTCACCACGCCACCCAGCTTGACCTGCTTCATCCGGTCGTTGGCGTTGTAGACGAACTCCTTAGCGGTGCCGCCGATGCTGGTGGTGTTGCCGACCGCGTCGTAGCCACGACTGACCGGGCCGACGCCGCTCAGGCGATGGTTGGTCGCTGCGTAGTTATAGGTGTCTGTGATTCCTGTGTGCAGCAGGCTGGTCCGATTGCCGGTCTTGTCGTAGCCGTAGGTTTCGAGCGCAGTGTTGCTCGCGCCGTCGCGGGTCACGGTCAGGCGACCCAGCGGGTCGTAGTCGTACTTGGCTTGGGTCGCGGTGTTTTGGCCATCCTTGAGCTCGACCAAGTCGCCAACGGTGTTGTAGCCATAGCCCAGCGACAGGCCGCCGCTGGCCGGGTCGAACACGGTCTTCGGGCGATAGTCGAGGTCGTAGCTACGGCTCAGGGTGCGGCCGTTGCCGTAGGTCCAACCGGTGACCGGGCCGAACGGTTCGTAGGTAGCGTTGCTCAACAGCACGACGCGAGCGAGGCCCGGCGGTTTGACGCCGATTTCCTTGATCCGCGCCTGGGTATCGCGAACGTAGTCGACGACGCTGCCATTGGGATACGTCACCGTCCGCAAGTGGCCGGCGGTGGTGTAGCCGTAGCGCAGCAGGAAGCTCTTGCCTGCAACGATCTGCAGCTTGCGCACGACTTGGCCGAAGCGGTCGTAGCAGTACTTCAGCTCGGTGCCGTCCGCGCGCATGGCGGTGACACGGCCTACTGCGAAGGTTTCGCCAGCCGCGCATTCCGCGTTGACGGTGTCGTAGTCGTATTCGACATCGGCCGGGCCGGCGGCGGTGTAGAAGATCGCCTTCGGACGGTTGAGTTCGTCGTAGGTGTAGCGATGCGCGACGGCGTCGTTGGCGTCCTTCTTGGTCGCGAGCAAGCCGCCGGCGTTGTAGGTGTAGTCGGTAACGCCGGTGTCCGGGCTGGTCAGCTTGGTGCGGTCGCCAAAGCCATTGTGCAGGTAGACGGTGTCGAGGCGCTTGGGATCTTTGACCTTGCTGATCTGGTCGAACGCGTTGTATTCCAGATTGGTCTCGACGTTCAGACCGCCCACGTCTTGCATCGTGGTGATGAGACGGTTGAGCGGGTCGTAGGTCTGATCGGTGTTGCGCAGCAACGCGTCGGTGGTCCGGTCCTGATTTCCGTTCTTGTCGTAGCGGAAGCCAGTGGGGTTCTGCGAGGCGTCCTTGAGCGTTTCCAACTGGCCCAGGACGTTGAACACCCGCGACAGGGTTTGCTTGAGTGTGCCGCTGGCGGTCTTGGTGTCTTCCTGCTTGCGGTTGCCGGCCAGATCCAAGGTGTAGTGGATGAAGTTGCCGGCGTTGTCGGTGATGTCGGTCAGGCGCTGGGCCGCGTCGTAGGTGTAGCTGGTGGCGACGTTGCCCGGCAGGGTGATCTTTTTGACCAATCCGGTCGGCCAGTGTTCGACCCGGGTGATGCGGTCGTCGGTTTCCACGGCGTTGTCGGCGCCGCGGATCTTGGTGGCGGTGAGCCAGCCGCGCGCGTTGTATTCGTAGTCGGTAACCACACCGTTGGCATCGAGGATCGATAGCGGACGACCGTGTGGGTCGTAGCCCAGCACTTCAGTGGCGCGGTTCTGCGCGTTGATGGTCTTGCGCAGATCGCCCTTGCGGAAGGTGCACAACGCGGGCTGGGTGGCGCAGGTGCTGTCGTCGCTGGAGAAGTACTCGAAGCGGGTCAAATCGCTTACGTCGGAGCGCGGACCATCGATGAACTTGGGCAGGCCGAGGATCGGGCAGTTGCTGTTGGCAGCGGCGACGTCCGCGGCTTCACAGTAAGCGAAGTTGGTACCGCGGGTTTCGCCGGTGATCGCATCGCGCACGGTGATCGAGCTGGGTTGCAGGCGCGCGTTGCGGACGATGCGGGTTTCGCGGTTGGCGATGGCCGAGAAGATCGGGCGATTGCTGGCGATGTCGTGGCGTTGCAGGCTGACGCGCTGTTGCGGGGTGCCGATGGCTTCGGTGGTGGTCACGGTGCGCGCGGGTGCGCCGGTGACCGAGTCGTTGGCTTCCGCGTAGGTGTACTCGGTTCTGGCGTTCCTGCGGTCGGTATCACTGGCGGGTCGACCCCGGAAGTCGCCGCTCTCACTGTTATAGGTTCGCCCCGCCGTGCCGCGCGGGTCGATCCATGTACTCACGCGAGCCGGCAATGCGCCGGTTCGCGCCGTGAGCCCATACGTAGTTTGGTGACCCAGCGAATCGGTTACCAGCGTGCCGCCCTGCGGAAGATAGCTCAGGGTGACGCCGTCTTTTCCGCCCTCGTGCTGACTGGACGTCACTCGGCCCTTGTTATCGTAGGCGAAGGTGCTGTAGCGGATGTTTCCTTCGATGGTCACACCGGTCAGGTGACGCGGGAAACGGGCGTCTTCGTAGTGGTACTTACGAAAGCTATTGCCGGGAAAGGTAACCGTCTCGACTTGCCGGCCAGCCGTGTAGGTGTAGCTAGCCAGCGTGCTCCCTGCGGACGTGATCGAGGTGATCAACGCGTCCCCAGAACTATCGGCGTAAAGGAACTGCAAAGAGCGGCCGGTTGAATGCGTGACTTTATCCAGACGACCGGATGAGTCATAGGTGTATACAAGTGCAGTGCCGTCTTCAGCACGCTGCTCCACCAGACGACCCTTGCTATTGAACGTGAGAACATCGCCTTCTCGGTGCAATACCCACTGCGCACCCGATGCAATCACCCGATCGCCGCTGTCATCGGCAGCAAAATAGGCGCTCCCGACCTTCTTGAAACGCGCCTGATAGCCTGCGCCACCGCTCAAGCTAAGCGTGTTGGGAGAGATGCTCAGTCGAAGGTCCAGCGAATGAGTCCAGCCGACACCGAAGCCGCCAGAGAATGCGCCGATGATCGAATGGTAGCTTCGCCCCAGAGCAATCCAGCCCAGATCGAAGTCGGTTTGATGCTCGATCTTTTCTCCGGTCTTAACGTTGCAGGGATTTCCGACTTCATCGCACTTTTCGATTATTTGATTCGTGGTGACGGTTGCCGTGAAGTCCTCGCCCGCGCAAGCCCCATATTCGTTCTTCCAGTTGGTATAAGGTTTAGGGCATTGCATGCGACGCATGCGCGTCAGCTCCGCCGTGCCCTGTTGATCCTTCACGCATGGGTGTTGCGCAGTGTTGTCGCCACTGAAGTGCAAAACGGTGTAGTTACGGGACTCCATCATCCCTGCGTAAGATGGATCGGGCGGCGTCCACGCGTTGTCCGGTGTCGCCTTCGCCGTGGCTGGACAGGATGGATTTAGGTCGTTGTAGAACGCCTCCGCCTCAGCAACCGATTGCTGCTCAGTTGGATAGAGCATTCCACTCCCAAACCCGGTGTCGTATTGCCAATCCGGATCCAATGGCGCCGTCAACCCCATCCAATAAGTGATGTTGGTTTTCCCGTCATCGGTAACGGTGGGAGCGCCCTTGATGGCGTCGATATGCGGGTACGGGTTAGGAGCCCCTGGAGGCAGTTGACTGGGAGACGGTAGCGCCTTGATCCCCTCAGCCGCTTCCGCTTGCGTGTTGTAGGGGGTGGCTTGACCGGTTGGCGCAGTGATCTGCCACTTGATCTGAACCTCGCCCTCTTGCGCACTCGCGTAGGCGCTGCTTAAAAGCAGACCCAGCCAGGCAACGTGTCGAATCCAACTCTTTGTTCGCACATTGCGACCTGATTCAAGAGTGGGCGTCATGCGACGAATCCTTGTGAACATGGCTATTTCCCAAAATCAGTGGGGGAAGATGTTTTCGGCGGTCAGTGAACGAACACAGGTACCCGAAGCGCCAGCGCTTCAGGTGCATAGATGCGATGAGAGGGTTCGATTTGCTTATGTGGCCCGTCCCGGAGCATCACGGGCAGCGGCGAAGCGATCGATGGCAAGTCCATTTGCACTGCTCCATGTAGTCCAGACCGTTATAGCGGTCGTGCGTCGCTGCTGATGCGACACGCCGGCGGGTTCGTTGCCGGGCTTTGCGCTAAATACTCCGTCGCGCAAGGAAGTGTCTACACGAAGTTTGTCGTGGCGTGACGCAGAACTCGTTATGACAAGTTCGGTACGTGGTGGGCACCCAGCAGAACCTGGAAACGATGAATGACTTCTACAGCGCCACATCCACCATAAATGTGTACTTAGCAAGATCCTTTCATTGAGCCAACTTCGTGTGCATACCGATACGGAGCCAGGCCACTCCAAATTGAAACGAGAGCAGATAGGGTTTCCCAGTGAAAACTGGCGCACTCACGACACGAAGTTCGAACCAATAGATTCACTTCAAGGCACACATTGAAGTGAGGCTCGCAAGCTGTTCGCATTTACCCGTTGACAGCTGATTTTCCAGCTATCAATCTCGGCCACGGAGCCTAGAAACTCTCGAACAACGGTACCCACCTACGTCAATCGGTGGGCTTTTTTTGCCTGCACCCCAGGGTGCGGACAAACCGGCGTGAGTTTGCGTCGGGAGAGCGGCTAATAAAACACCCGCAAGGGAAATACGCCCGCCGTTTGTTCGCGGTTTCTAGCCTCCCGACATCCTGCCAGCGCATCCGCGCTGCGCGGGTCATCCGTCCATGGACAAGGAACGCGCTCATGCCACGAAAAACCTCGCCCACACCGCGCACGCGGACCGTGGTCGTTCCTCTCGATACCTTCTTGGCCCTGCAAGCCTTTCACGATGAACTGATCGGCATCGCCGGCACCATCGACCCGCTCACTGCACCCGCGCCCGCTTTCGCCCAACGCGATCAATCCCGCCGCAACGCTCTGGCACAAGTGTTTTGGCTCTGGGCCGAACAGATGGATCGCAACCTCAAGACCATGCGCCCAACCTGACCCGAGCACACCGCAGGCGCGACACCCTCTACTCCACGCCGGCCCTACCGGGGCAGCCCCCGGCGTTCTTGAATCGATGCCCAAGCTCTCCGACGACAAGCCGCATCGAACGACTCCGATACCCACGCTTTTCGCGTGATTCAGTAGCGACAATCCCAGCCGGGCTGAAATCCGGCCGCCGCATTCAAACCGGTCTACGACGGGTAATGAACATCCGCGGCCGATGAATCTCCGCTACCCGCTCGCACAGCCGACGAACCTGTTCGGGTGTCAGGCCGGGAGTCAACACAACCGAATCGCCCTCCAACTCGAACACCTGCGCAAACAGGCTCGAATTCGACAGCAGTACCGACAACGTGCTCCAACCTGTCCCCCAAAATCGTTTCGAGTTCGAAACCATCGTCGGCATCCGACTGCGGCTACTCAACCAGCTGAGCAAATTGATGCAGACCGTACGCAATGGCATCGCCCCGATATCCGCCTCGACCGACTGCAAAAGCGCAGCTTGCCCTGTGCCGACGTACTCGGCCATGGCGTGAATCAACCGTTCGGCGTGAGCGTGATCGCTGCTCTCGTTCAAGCTCAAAAATCCTTCTGCATTGCGATCGGAAGAGCGCCACCGAGCCAAGGCTGCGCCCCGATGCGCGCGCGACGCCCCTTGCCACACGTTAGGAAACTGACGTGTGGATACATATCGACACCTTATGCGTCCGCGCTGTCGAACTCCATGCGTTCGGCGGTAATAGCGATGAAACCACGAACCAAATTCAGGCAAGTCGTACCCGGACCCGGCGAAGGCACCCAGTGGCTGATGTTGCCGGCCCGGGCGTTGGCGCTCAGCTCATCCAGATCGGCGGTGACTTGCGTTCTGATCACCTGAAAGAACTTCAGTCGCGCCTCGACGCGCGTGTCGGCGTCGCTCGATGGGTAGTAAGCGACCGCGATGGTGACGCTGCGCTCGTGGTAATCGGTCGACAGCGAGAGCAGATTCGCGTCGTGCAGTTCGATTGCATCTAGCGAGGTAAGCATGTTCTTCAAAGGCCCTCCCAACAGGCTTAGCATAGCGCTGTAGGCGATGCGGATTTGAGCGCCGACTGCCAACAGAAAAAGCGCCGCGGGCGCCGGACCCCGATTCTTCGTCGCGGGCGAAGCAAGATCAAAATGGATTCCGGCTTTCGCCGGAATGACGGTGGGAAGGTTGCGCGGCGCGGCTGTGTTGGCGGCTCTCGGAGCCGCCCTGTGTGGATTGCGCTTACACGGCAGGCAAGCCAGAAAACTCGCGCCTACTCGGCTTCGAATTCAAACCCGAGCGGTAACGATCCAGGTCGCACCACCCACCTCCAACCCCTCATCACCTGCAAGCCCCAACAACGCCGCGCGAATCGCCACCCGCGCCCGCGCGTTGACCTCCTCGCTCTGCGCCTCCAGCAACCGCGCGATCGGCCCGACCCGGAACACCTGCTCCATCGCATCGTCGGCCATCGCTTCGCGGGTGGCGCCGCGGCCGAGATAAAACGGGGTGGCGAACGGCTGCAGTTCGATCGAGCCGAAACCGGCCGCGGTCAGCACTTCGCGGATGTGGTCGGCATCGCTGAAGGCGAACGGGCCGGGTTGGCGCGTGTCCACCGGGGTGCGTTCGACGAAGTCGGCGATGGCGGTCAGCGGCAGTTCGTACCAGTCGTTGAGTTCCGGCCCCTGCCAACACGCGAACGCGAGCCGGCCGCCGGGTTTGAGGGTCTTGCGCAGTTCGGCGAAGGCGGCGGTGGGGTCGTCGAAGAACATCACGCCGAAGCGCGAGAACAGCAGGTCGAAGCTGGCGGGGGCGAAGCTGGGGCGGCTGGCGTCGGCTTCGCGGAAGTCCACCGACAGGCCTTGGGCGGCGGCGCGCTCGCGGGCGCGGCCGAGCAAGGGGGCGGAGATGTCGACGCCGATCACCGAGCCCTGGGCGCCGACGGCGCGCGCGAGTTCGAACGAGGTGGCGCCGGCGCCGCAGCCGATGTCGAGTACGGCTTCGCCGGGCTGGGGCGCGGCGGCCTGGAAGGCGGCGCGGCCGTAGGCGGCGGTGCGTTCGTCGAGCCAGTCGTTGTAGGTCAGCCAGCGTTGGCCGACGGGGCCGTTCCAGTATTCGATCTGTTCGGCGTTGGGTTGTGCGGGGGATGCGGGAGTTTCCAAAGCGATCTCCTGGTCGGCGCTCGCGTCGGGCGGGCGCGGGTGGCTAAGGAGGCTGGCGGAGGCTTCGCTCCGGCTGGCGGGTTCCCTTTTGCATGGGGGAGCCTGCGGAGATTTTCCAGGGGCGGGTTGTACGGCCGGTGTCGGTTTGATGCGGGTTACGCCGGGCAGTCATTGTCGCGGTCGCGGCTTGCGCCGCTCCTACAGGTAGCGGCCGTGGCCGCGATTCCGACTGTAGGAGCGGCGCGAGCCGCGACCGTGATGTCTCAAGATCACGCCGGCAATCGGATTCTCAGGTATGCAATCGCGCGGCAAAGAAAAGGCCGCGACTGGCGCGGCCTTTTCCGTGACTCCAATAACCGACCGCTTACGGGCGGCGCGCCAGCGCCGCGTCGTCCTTGGCCTTGGGCAGCAAGTCCTGCTTGGTGACCTTGAGCAAACCCAGGGTCAGCAGCGGGCACGCCACGAAGATCGAGGACAAGGTGCCGATGATGATGCCGAGCATCTGCGATTCGGCCATGCCGCGCAGCGAGCCGCCGCCGTAGATGTACAGGGCGATCACGGTCAGGAACGCGACGAACGAGGTGATCACCGTGCGCGACAGGGTCTGGTTGATCGACTTGTTCAGCACGGTCTCCGGATCGGCGCGCATCGAACGGAAGTTCTCGCGCACGCGGTCGAACACCACGATGGTGTCGTTGATCGAGTAGCCCATCACCGACAGGATGCCGGCCAGCACGGTCAGGTCGAACTCGTGGCCGCTGAGGGCGAACCAGCCGGCGACCACGATCACGTCGTGCAAGGTGGTGATGATCGCCGCCACCGCGAATTTCCATTCGAACCGGAACGCGATGTAGATCAGGAAGCCGACCACCACGAACACCAGCGCGTACACGCCGTTGAGCGCGAGCTCTTTACCGACCTGCGGGCCGACGAATTCGTTGCGCAGCACCTTGCCGGTGTTGCCGTCGACCGTCACCGACTTCATCACCGCTTCGGCGGCGTGGGTGGTGGCGGCGGCGTTGCTGTCGCCTTCGCGCGGCTGCAGACGGATCAACAGCTCGTTGCCCGAACCGTAGGTCTGGACCTGGGCGCTGTCGTAACCCTCGGCGGCGAGGCGGTTGCGCACGTCGTCGAGGTTGGCCGGCTTGTCCAGGTGCACTTCCACCAGGTTGCCGCCGGTGAAGTCCAGGGCGAAGTTGAAGCCGCGGGTGGCCATCGCGCCGATCGCCACGAACATGATGATGGCGGCGATGGCGATCGACAGCCACCGCAACTTCATGAAGTTGATGTTGGCGTCGTTGGGCAGCAGGGTCAGCGGGAAAATTTTCATGTCTGGTTTCTTCCCGTCAGATCGCGATGGACTTGAGCTTACGGCGCTTGCCGTAGATCAAGGTGGCGATGCCGCGCGACACGGTCACCGCGGTGAACACCGAGGTCAGGATGCCGACGATCATGGTGATCGCGAAGCCCTTGAGCGGGCCGGTGCCGAACATCAGCAACGCCAGGCCGGCCAGCAGCGCGGTCATGTTGGAGTCGAAGATGGTGCCCGAGGCCTTGTCGTAGCCGCTGGCGATCGCCGCTTGCGGCGGCACCCCGGCGCGTAGCTCTTCTCTTATTCGTTCGTTGATGAGCACGTTGGCGTCGACCGACATGCCGACCGACAAGGCCAGACCGGCGAAGCCCGGCAAGCTCATGGTCGCGCCGACGAAGGGCAGCGACATCACCGCGACCACCATCAGCAGGTTCAGCAGCAGGGCCAGACAGGTGATCAGGCCGAACATGCGGTAGTAAATCAGGAAGAAGGTCAGCGCGAAGATGAAGGAGTACATCACCGCGGTGGTGCCGCGCTTGACGTTGTCCGCGCCCAGGCTGGGGCCGACCACGCGCTCTTCGACGAAGGTCATCGGCGCGGCCAGGGCGCCGGACTTGAGCTGCTTGGCCAGGCTGGCGGCTTCTTCCGGGCTCAGGCCGGTGGTGCGGAATTCTTTGCCGAATACGCCCTGGATGGTGGAGTTGCTGATCACGCGCTCGTCGGTGCGGGTGGTGCGCACTTCCTTGCCGTCGACGATCTTGGTTTCCGGCACCTGTTCGACGTAGACGATGCCGAGCGGCTTGCCGACGTTTTCCAGGGTGTGGTTGAGCATGCGCTGGCCGCCGATGGCGTTGAGCGTGATGCTGACCATCGGCTGGCCGGTCTGCGGGTCGTTGCCCGGCACGGCGTTGATGAGCTGGTCGCCGGAGACCAACAGGCGCTTGGACAGCAGCACCGGTTGCTTGTTCTGGTCGTAGTACACGCGCGCTTCCGGCGGCACGTTGCGGTCGCGCACCGCCGAGGCGGCGTCGGCGCGGGTGCCCACGCCGGCGCGGAATTCCAGGGTCGCGGTGGCGCCGATCTGACGCTTGGCTTCGGCGGTGTCCTGTAGGCCCGGCAGCTGGATCACCACGCGGTCGGTGCCCTGGCGCTGGATCACCGGCTCGGCCACGCCGAAGGCGTTGATGCGGTTGCGCAGGGTGGTCAGGTTCTGCTCGATCGCTTCCAGCGAGATGCGCTGCAGTTCCGACTGCGGCACTTCCAGGGTCAGGGTGCGGTTGTCGAGGTTCTGGGTCAGGGTCGGGAAGGCGACGCGCAACTGCTTCTGCGCCTTGTCGGCGTCGGCGTTGGCGGCCAGGGTGGCGATGATGGCTTCGTTGCCGCGGCGCACCACCGAGGTGTACGGCACCGAGTTGTCGCGCAAGGTCGCGCGCACGTCTTCGACGTAGGCTTCCAGGCGCTTGTCCAGCGCGGCGGCCTGATCGACCTGCATCACGAAGTGCACGCCGCCCTGCAAGTCCAGGCCGCGCGGCATCGGCTTGGCGCCGAGCGATTGCAGCCACGCCGGCACGGTCGGCGCCAGGCTCAGCGCGACCACGTAATCGCTGCCCAGTTGCGGGCGCAGCAAGTCGGAGGCCTTGGTCTGCTCATCGGTGTCGTTGAGGCGAACCATCAGGTTGCCGTCTTCGACCTTGATCGATTTGGAAGGAAGCTTGGCCTGGGCCAGGATGCCGTCGACCCGCTTGGCCAGCGCCGCGTCGATCGCGGTGGTGCCGGCGCGCGCCGCGGTGATCTGGACCGAGGGGTCCTGCGGATACGCGTTAGGCAGCGCATAGATCACGCTGACGATCAGCACGATCAAGGTGGCGAAGTATTTCCAGCGCGGAAAGGTCAGCATCGAGAACCCCTGCGGCGACCTCCCCGGCCGCCGCTTGTGTAGATGGCGTGGCGTCGGCTCAGGCCGACTTCAAGGTGCCCTTGGGCAGGACGTTGGCGATCGCGCCCTTCTGCACGCGGATGCGCACGTTGGCGGCGATTTCCACGGTGATGAAGTTCTCGCCGATGTCGGTCACGGTGCCGGCGATGCCGCCGTTGGTGAGCACTTCGTCGCCCTTGGACAGCTTGTCCAGCATCGAGCGGTGTTCCTTGGCGCGCTTCATCTGCGGGCGGAAGATCAGGAAGTACATGACGGCGATCAGCACCAGCGGCAGAACGAGGCCGCCGAGGCCGCCGCCGAACAGGCCGCCCGGCGCGGCGCCGGCGGGAGCGGCCTGGGCGTACGCGGGGGCGATCAGAAGGTCGAGCAGATTCATCTGGAAGGTCCTGAAACTAAAAATAGCCGGGGATTATGCCACGGCTGGGTTGGGGGTACGGCTGGGGCCGAATTGGGGCTTGGCGCACGCTTTGGCGGGTGACCGGGGCGCTGCCGCCCTCCCCGCCGCTACCGGCTCCTGCCCCTGTCATCCCCGCGCAGGCGGGGATCCAGAGACTTCAGAGCCATGCCGCGACAAGGCCCTGGGGCCCCGCCTGTGCGGGGACGACGGGCCAAAACCGGCGGCCGGACCGGGCTGGAGCGGCCGCGGGACCGCGGTTCGCGCCTTACCCGGTGCGCGCGGCGTAGAAAGACTCGCGGAAGGCGGCAAAGGTTCCCTGCTCGATCGCCTCGCGCATCTGCGCCATCAAGCGCTGGTAGTAGCGCAGGTTGTGCAAGGTGCCCAGCATCGGCCCGAGCATTTCGTTGCAGCGGTCCAGATGGCGCAGGTAGGCGCGGCTGAAGCCGTTGGAACAGGCGTAGCAGTCGCAGCCTTCCTCGATCGGGCGCAGGTCGCGCTCGTACTTGGCGTTGCGCACCCGCACGGTGCCCTGGGCGGTGAAGTAATGGCCGTTGCGGGCGTTGCGGGTCGGCATCACGCAATCGAACATGTCGACCCCGCGCGCGACCGATTCGACCAAGTCCTCGGGCCGGCCCACGCCCATCAGGTAGCGCGGGCGGTCTTCGGGCAGCTGCGGGCAGGTGTGTTCGAGCATGGCGTTGCGCTCTTCTTCGGGCTCGCCCACGGCCAGGCCGCCGACTGCGTAGCCGTCGAAGCCGAGTGCCTTGAGGCCTTCGGCCGAACGCGTGCGCAGGTCGTGGTGGACGCCGCCCTGGACGATGCCGAACAGCGCCGCGTCGTTGCCCTCATGCGCTTTCTTGGAGCGCTCGGCCCAGCGCAGGCTCAGTTCCATCGATTTGCGCGCGACCTCGACAGTGGCCGGGTACGGCGTGCATTCGTCGAAGATCATCACGATGTCCGAATCGAGCACGCGCTGGATGTGCATGCTCTCTTCCGGCCCCAGGAACACTTTGCTGCCGTCGACCGGCGAGGCGAAGGTCACGCCTTGTTCGGTGATCTTGCGCCGGTGGGCGAGCGAGAACACCTGGAAGCCGCCGGAGTCGGTCAGGATCGGGCCGTTCCAGCGGGCGAAGCCGTGCAGGCCGCCGTGGTCGCCGATCACGTCAAGGCCCGGGCGCAGGTACAGGTGGAAGGTGTTGCCGAGAATGATCTGCGCGCCGAGGTCGCGGACTTGCTCGGGCATGATCCCTTTGACCGAGCCGTAGGTGCCGACCGGCATGAACGCGGGGGTTTCGACGGTTCCGCGCGGGAACGTCAGCCGGCCGCGGCGCGCGGCGCCGTCGTTGCCGAGGAGTTGGAAGGACATGCGGCTCATGCGCGGGTTCCTTGGTATGGGGCGGGACGCATGGGGCGACGCGCGGGGCAGTGGAATGTTCGGTGCGATCGGCACGGCAGGTTGGCCGGCGTTGTCGCCCTACCCGTCATTCCGGCGAAAGCCGGAATCCATTTTGATCTTGCTTTGGCTTTGGGCGGATCTGGAGCAAGAGCAGAATCAAAATGGATTCCGGCTTTCGCCGGAATGACGGGTTTTGGGAAGTGTTTCGGGTGTTCGGGGTTGGCTTGGGGGTTCTTTGCTTCGGGATGTCGCGGCGGGGCTAAACCTCTGCGGTTGGCCACAACAACATCGCATCCCCATACGAAAAGAACCGATACCGCTGCGCGATCGCATGCGCATAAGCATCGAACATCGTCTGCTTGCCGACGAAGGCCGACACCAGCATCAGCAGCGTGCTTTCCGGCAGGTGGAAGTTGGTGATCAGCGCATCGACCGAACGGATCTTGTAGCCCGGCAGGATGAACAAGCGGGTTTCGCCCGCGAACGGCTGCAGTTCGCCGCCGCCCTGGCGGGTGGCGCTTTCCAGCGCGCGCACCACGGTGGTGCCGACTGCGATCACCCG
Organism: Pseudomonas sp. CGJS7; assembly: GCF_036961695.1. NCBI lineage: Bacteria > Pseudomonadati > Pseudomonadota > Gammaproteobacteria > Pseudomonadales > Pseudomonadaceae > Pseudomonas > Pseudomonas sp. CGJS7. The sequence continues at coordinate 23,434 of NZ_JBAMDI010000133.1, forward strand.
GCCGCCGGCGGCGCGGGTGCGGCGGATCTGGTCGATCAGGCCGGCGCCGACGTTGAGCCATTCGCTGTGCATGACGTGCTGGTCGAGGCTGTCGGCGCGCACCGGCTGGAAGGTGCCGGCGCCGACGTGCAGGGTCACGTGGCCGAACTGGACGCCGCGCTCGCGCAGTTGCGCCAGCAGGTCTTCGTCGAAGTGCAGGCCGGCGGTGGGCGCGGCGACCGCGCCGATTTCGCGCGCGAACACGGTCTGGTAGCGCTCGGCGTCGTCCTGGCCGGGTTCGCGCTGGATGTACGGCGGCAGCGGCAGGCGGCCGGCGTGCAGCAGCCATTGCTCCAGCGATTCGGGGACGTGGAAACGCAGGCGGTAGAACTCGCCGTCGCGGCCCAGCACCTCGGCTTCGCCGCCGGCGTCCAGGGCGATGCGCGCGCCCTCTTTCGGCGATTTGCTCACGCCCAGTTGCGCGCGCGCTTCGCTGCCGCCGAGCAGGCGCTCGATCAGGATCTCGACCCGGCCGCCGGTGCTTTTCTGGCCGAACAGGCGCGCGGGGATGACCCGGGTGTCGTTGAACACCAGCAGGTCGCCGGGCTGCAGCAACTGCGGCAGATCGCGGAACACGCGGTCCTCGCGCGCGGCCGGGGCCGGCGGCACCACCAGCAGGCGGCTGGCGGAACGCTCGGCCAGGGGCGCCTGGGCGATCAGCTCGGGCGGGAGTTCGTAGTTGAAGTCGGACTTTTTCAAGGAAACCGGAGAGATTGAGCGCGAAGCGCCGCAGCGGCCGTAGCGGTCAGAAACCGGCTGGAGCCTAGGGGCGCGGGCGAGACACGGCGGCGATGGGGGCCGGGGTCGGTCTCGGGGAGGCGGTCATTATCCGGGTGTTGGGGTGGATCGCCAAAAAAGCGGGGTGGAGCAAGAGCAAATCCCCCCTAACCCCCCTTTTTCAAAGGGGGGGAACAGCAAGTGCGCTGGGTCTGGCAGGTCCGACGCTCCATCCGAAGGGTTCCCCCCTTTGAAAAAGGGGGGCTAGGGGGGGGATTTGCAGTTGCTGTTGCTGTTGCTGTTGCTGTCGCCCCTACAACCACCCATTCTGCCGAGCCCGCCGATACGCCTCGATCCGATTGCTGCTATCGAGCTTGCCGATCGCTTCAGACAAATAGTTGCGCACCGTCCCCTGACTCAAATGCAGTCGCTCGCCGATCTCGGCGGTGGACAAGCCCTCGCCCGCCAACCGCAACACCTGCCGCTCGCGCTCGGTCAGCGGGTCTTCGTCGCTCCACGCCGCCACCGCCAACTGCGGGTCGATAGCGCGGCCACCGCGATGCACTTGGCGCAAAGCCTCGGCCAACTGCCCCGCCGGCGCATCCTTCAGCAAATACCCGCGCACCCCCGCATCCATCGCCCGGCGCAGATAACCGGCGCGGCCGAAAGTGGTGACGATCACCACCCGCGTCGGCATTCCCGAATCGCGCACCCGCATCGCCAGATCGATGCCGGTCATCCCCGGCATCTCGATATCGGTCACCACCATGTCCGGCTGGACGCGTTTGACCGCCTCCCAGGCCTGAGCGCCGTCGCCGGCCTCGGCGACGACTTCGATGTCCGGTTCCAGGTTCAGCAGCGCGGCCAACGCGCCGCGCACCAGGGCCTGATCTTCAGCGAGCAACAAACGGATCATGCGGTACCTCGTTCGAGCAGGGCCGGTTCGCGTCCGGTCCCGGTGGCGGCAGTGGGCGCCGGCAGCCGGCGCGCGGCGGCGAGCGCCTCGCGCGACACCAGCAGGCTCAGGCGCGTGCCCGCGCCGTTGGGACTTTCGATTTCCAGTACGCCGCCGACCGAGCGCAGGCGTTCGCGCATGCCGGTCAGGCCGTGGCCTTCGCCGGAAACGCCGCCGCGGCCGTCGTCGGCGACGATCAGCACGATGCCGCCGCGGGCATCTTGAGTGAGTTCGACCTCGACCCGGCGCGCGCGCGCATGCCGCAGCACGTTGGTCACCGATTCGCGCAGCGCCAGCGCCAGCACCGCTTCGACGTTGGCCGGGATGTCGACCGGCGCGAGTTTGTGGTCCAGGCTGATTTCACCGCCCAGCAAGGCCAGCCGCGCCGCCGCCAGTTCGGCCTGCAGGCCGTTGGCGCGGATGCCGGCGACCGCTTCGCGGACCTGGGTCAGCGCTTCGCGCGCGACCCGTTCGACTTCGCTGATCTGATCCTGCGCGGCCTTTTTATCGTGTTCGAGCAGGCGCGCGGCGAGTTGCGATTTCAGCACCACCACCGACAAGGTGTGGCCGAGCAAATCGTGCAGGTCGCGGCCGATGCGTTCGCGCTCGGCCAGACTGGCCAGGCGCCGTACTTCTTCCTGGGTCAGCCGCAGCTCGGCGTTGCGGCGCTCGCGCGAGCGCGCGGCCAACACGCCGGTGAACACGATCGCGCCGACCAGCACCTGGATCAGCACGCCGAACAACGGCGATCCCTCCGGCGGCAAGGTCGCGATCGATTCCACGCCGAACAGCGCGAACAAGGCCGCCGTCAGCACGATCCCGCGCCCCAGCGGCAGAAAGCTGGCGATCATGCCCGCGGCGAAGATCAGATAGGTGCCGCCGCCGATCCCGAACGGCACGGTGACCAAGCCGATCCCCGCCACCGCCAGCACCAGCCACAGCCGCAAGGTGGCGCCGCCGCGATAGAACGCCCAATACAGCGGCAGGAACACGATCACCGAACCGATCGCCATGGCGAAGATCCACCACGGCGCCGGCCACTGGAACACCGGGATGAAGACGAAACTCAGGTACAGCAGCGACGCCAGATGCCAACCCAACAGGTTGTCTTGGGTGTCCAGCGGCGGTCCGGGCATGCGCATGGTCGGGATCCTGAAAGTCGATCGCGGCCCGGCGAACCGGACCCCGATCACGGCGCGTACTGCGCTAGCTACGCGTTGCTCGAAGGTGGGGAACGAGTGCAAGGCCACTGTAAACCTCTGACTGTTCTGGCACTCGCCCGCCACGATCGGTGCGGACTTTAGCGGAGTTCGAAGGCTTGAATCTCAAACGCGAACGGCCCCGGCGCGCCGATCGCGCTGACCGCGACCGCGCGCAGACGGGCCGGATCGATGTCGCCGCGGCCGCTCAGCGGCACGCTCACTTGCTGCCATTCGGAGCTGCTCTGGACCATCTGCACGGCCGGCTGGCCGGCGGCGTTGGGGCCGGAGAACACCAGCACCATCAGCCCGCGGCCGTCGCCGCGCACGCGGAAACTCACCTCGCGCACGCCGCTGGCGTCGGTGGCGCCCATCATCGTCGGCGCGGGGCTGTACATCAGCCCGCCCCAGGCCTGGGCGGCGCCGGCGACGATCTCGCCCTTGGCCGCGAGCGCAGGCACGGCGGCCGCAACCGGTTCCAGGCGCGAGGTCGATTTGCCGCCGAAATAGCCGTCGCTGGTGGCGACCCACTGCGGCAGCGGCTTGCCGTCCTGGTGCAGCGCGACCGCGCCGGGGCGCAACGTCGGCACGCTGGCGCTTGGCGCGCGCGCCACCGGGTAGCCGTTCTTCCAGACGGTGCGGATCGCGCGGGTCGCGGCGATATCGGCGGTCGGGTCGCCGTCGACCAGGACCAGATCGGCACGCAGGCCCGGGGCGATCCGACCGCGGTCGGCCAGCTTGAACCGGCGCGCCGGCTCGGAGGTGGCCGCGCGCAGGGCCTCGGTCGGGCTCAGGCCCGCGCGGACCAGCAGTGCGAGTTCGCCGTGCTGGCTGGCGCCGTGCGCGGTAGCCGGGTTGCCGGCGTCGGTGCCGGCCAGCAGCGGCACGCCGGCCGCGTGCAGGCGGCGCACGTTATCGAGCGCGTTCTGCAATTGCGGCGCGCGCGAGGCGACCACCGGGAAACCGGTGGCCAGGCTGTCTTTCTGCGCCTGCTGCAGCCACGGCGCGATCTGCGCGTCGGCGGCCAGGCGCTTGCCCTCATCGGCGCCGGCGATCGAGGCCAGCACGGTCAAGGTCGGCACCACGAAGACCTGGCGCTTGCTCATGGCCTGGATCAGCTTGGGGTCGTCGAGACGGTCGCCGTTGATATGGACCAGACCGTCGGCGCCGGCATCGACCGCGAGCGCGGCCTCCTCGGCAAGCGAAACATGCACCACCGCCAGCCGCCCGCGCTTGTGCGCCGCGGCGATGGCCGCGCGCAGCGAGGCTTCCGACAGGCTCGGCAGGTGCGCTTTGCCTTCGCCGTCGCGCAATTGTTCCAGCACCAACTTGATGTAGTCCGACCCTTCTGCGATGCGCGCATCGACGAAGGCCTCGGCCTGGGCCGGATCGTCCAGGGTCGGGATGGTGAAACCGTATTGGGTGCCGTGGCCGCCCTTGGCGGTGACCAGGGTGCCGGCCGACCACAGATCGGCCTGGCTGGTGCGGGCGCGGCTGGCGCGTTCGCCGCGCGCGGCTTGCAGTTGCTGATACGAGGAGAACATGTCGAGTTCGGTGGTCACGCCGAAACGCAGCGCGTCGGCGCGGGCGTCGCCCCAACTGTGGGTGTGCGAATCGATCAGGCCCGGCAGCAAGGTCTGGCCGGCGCCGTCGATGCTCGGCACCTCCGCCGGCACCGGCAGGTCGGTGCCGACTTCGGCGATCAAGCCGTCGCGCACCAGCACCGTCGCCGACGGCAGCACCCGTTCGCCGTCGAACACCCGTACCTGGCGGATCGCGAACTGGCCCGACGGCGCGGTGGCGGAGTTGTCGCTCGTGGCGGTGGCAGCCGGCGC
>NZ_JBAMDI010000134.1:0-28157 GCF_036961695.1 Pseudomonas sp. CGJS7
CGCCGTTGGCCGCGCCGGCGTCGGAGCGCTCGCCGCCGCGTTGCGCCGGCGCCGGTTCGGCGACCGCTTCGGCGCCGGCCAAGGCCAGCACCGTATGTCCCATCGCCTGCAGCCATTCGCGCTGTTGCGCGCTCCACAGTTCGCTCATGACGCGCCGGTCTCGCTGTTGGACGGCGGCGCGTCCGGCGGCGTGCGCCGGAACCGGCGCCACAGCGCCTGCACCGGGCCGGACAGGGCGTACGGGGCGAAGATCGCCAGCAGCACCCGCGGCGGGTCGATGGCGATCGCCACCAGCACCGCCACCACCACCAGGATCGCCAGGAACGGTACCCGGTCGTTGCGCGGGCCGCTGCCCTTGAAGCTGACATAGCGCAGCCGGCTGACCATCAGCAGGCCGGCGATCGCGGTCACCGCCAGGGCGGCGTAGCGCAATTGCTCGCCGTCCAGATCGAAGCTGTGGCAGGTCCAGACGAAGCTGGCCACCAGCCCGGCCGCGGCCGGGCTGGCCAGGCCGATGAACCAGCGCTTGTCGACCTGCCCGACCTGGGAATTGAAGCGCGCCAGCCGCAGCGCCGCGCAGGCGGCATACAGGAACGCGCCGACCCAGCCGATCTTGCCGGGGATCACCCCGTCGAGCTTGGTCGACTCCAGCGCCCAGTGGTACATCACCAGCGCCGGGGCCAGGCCGAAGCTGATCAGGTCGGCCAGGGAGTCGTACTGGACTCCGAATTCGCTCTGGGTGTTGGTGAGCCGGGCGACCCGGCCGTCGACGCCGTCGAGGATGGCGGCGATGAAGATCGCCACGCAGGCCTCGTCGAAACGGCCCTGGGTGGCCGCGATGATCGCGTAGAAACCGGCGAACATGCCGCCGGTGGTGAACAAATTGGGCAGCAAATAGATGCCGCGGCCGCGCGGACGGGGCGAGGATTGAGGTTCCATAACTGGGAAGTGTAGCGCTTGCCTGCGCCGTGGCAGGATGCTGCAATTCGCGTTCCCCCGCCGTACCGTTGTCCCGGCCGTTCCGCCAGCCCCGTTTCCGGAGCCTCTCATGTCCCGCATGCCCCGTCTTTCCGCCCGCCGCGCCCTGCCGGCGCTGGGCCTGAGCCTCGCCCTGGCCGTCCTGGCGAGCGCCGCGACCGCCACCGAGCTGTACCAGTGGAAGGACGCCCAGGGCGTTACCCACTACTCCGATTCGCCGCCGCCCAGCCAGTCCGGGCAGGTCAAGAATCGGGTGATCAAGAGCAAGACCGGCACCCCGACCCAGACCGCCAGCGTCAGCGCCACCAGCGAGAGCACCCAGTGCCTCAACGCTCGCGGCAACCTCAAGCAGCTGCAGAGCTCGGCCCAGGTCGGCGTGGACAACAACGGCGACGGCAAGCCCGACAACGTGCTCGACGCCAAGCAGCGCCAGGCTCAGATCGACCTGGCCCAGTCGTCGATCCGCGCCTACTGCACCGCTCCCGCGGCTCCAGCCGCGGCTTCCACGCCGAACCCCGCGCCCACCCGGCCCGGCGAGGCGCCCAAAGCCGAGATCTGAAAGCGCTGGGTTCGACGCCAGGATCGGGGGCTGTCCCGATCTTCCATCGACCGCTAAAGACGCCGGACGCCGCACTGCGGCGGCCGGCGTTTTCGTTCGCGCGATCGCCGCATTCCACGCTCGCGCGGCGCATGGCCATTCGCCCGGTCGCATACCCCGCATCCCGGCGCAAACCCGGCTCATGGCAAACTGTCGGCTTCCCCAGCCCATGAATCCCAGCCGATGCGCCTGTCGCAGTTCCATCTCCACACCAGCAAGGAAACGCCCGCCGAAGCCGAAATCGTCAGCCACAAGCTGATGCTCAAGGCCGGCATGATCCGCAAGCTCGCCGCCGGTCTGTACACCTGGTCGCCGCTGGGCCTGCGCGTGTTGCGCAAGGTCGAACGCGCGGTGCGCGAGGAGATGAACGCCGCGGGCGCGATCGAAGTGCTGATGCCGGCGGTGCAGCCCAAGGAACTGTGGGAAGAAACCGGCCGCTGGGAGAAGTTCGGCGGCCAGTTGCTCAAGATCAAGGACCGCAAGGAAGCCTGGTACTGCTTCGGCCCGACCCATGAGGAAGTCATCACCGACTTCGCCCGCAACGAGCTGTCCAGCTACAAGCAGTTACCGGTCAATTTCTATCAGATCCAGACCAAGTTCCGCGACGAAATCCGCCCCCGCTTCGGGGTCATGCGCGCGCGCGAGTTCCTGATGAAGGACGCCTATTCCTTCCACGTCACCGACGAGGATCTGGGCCGCGAATACCGCAACATGTACGACACCTACGGCCGCATCTTCACCCGCCTGGGCCTGAAGTTCCGCGCGGTGTTCGCCGACACCGGCGCGATCGGCGGCAGCGCCTCGCACGAGTTCCACGTGCTCGCCGACTCGGGCGAAGACGCGATCGCCTTCTCCGACGGCTCCGATTACGCGGCCAACGTCGAGCTGGCCGAAGCGCTGGCGCCGGGCCCGCGCGCGGCCTCCGCCGAGGCGCTGCGCAAGGTCGATACCCCGACCCAGAAGACCTGCGAAGACGTGGCCGCGCTGCTCGGCCTGGAGCTGTCGCGCACGGTCAAGTCGGTGGCGATCGTGGGCAGCGACGCCGAGGGCGCGCCGCAGTTTGCGCTGGCGCTGGTGCGCGGCGATCACACCGTCAACGAAATCAAACTCAGCAAGCTCGCCGGCCTGGCGGAATACCGCCTGGCCACCGAAGCGGAAATCCTCGAACACCTCGGCGCGCAGCCGGGTTTCCTGGGGCCGGTGAAGCCGGCGCGCGCGATCCGCGTCATCGCCGACCGCAGCGTCGCGGCGATGGCCGATTTCGTGGTCGGCGCCAACGAAAACGGCTACCACCTGGCCGGCGTCAACTGGGGCCGCGATCTGGCCGAGCCGGCCGAGATCGCCGATATCCGCAACGCGGTCGCCGGCGATCCTTCGCCCGACGGCAAGGGCACCCTGGGCATCGCCCGCGGCATCGAAGTCGGCCACGTGTTCCAGCTGGGCCGCAAGTACGCCGAAGCGATGAAGCTCAGCGTGCTCGATGAAACCGGCAAGGCCGCCACCCCGGCGATGGGTTGCTACGGCATCGGCGTGTCGCGCATCGTCGCCGCGGCGATCGAGCAGAACTTCGACGACGCCGGCATCGCCTGGCCCGAGGCGATGGCGCCCTGGCAAGCGGTGGTGTGCGTGATCAATCCCAAGAACGACGCCGCCGTGGCCGAAGCCGCGCAGGCGCTGTATCAAGATCTGCTCAAGGCCGGCGTCGACGCCGCCCTGGACGACCGCGGCCTGCGCCCCGGCGCGATGTTCGCCGACATGGAACTGATCGGCGTCCCGCACCGGGTGGTGGTGTCCGAACGCGGTTTGGCCGCCGGCAGCTTCGAATACCGCCACCGCCGCGCCAGCGAAGCCGAGAATCTCGATCGCGCCGCGGTTCTGGCCCGGATCGGTGGCGTGGCGGGGTAATCCGGTCCGCCTTGGCGGCCCGAACGCAGCCGCGATTACCTTTTGGTAATCGCGGTTTGGAAGCGGGGGTTAGGGGTCGGGGCTTAGGGAACTGTCCCTACCTCCTCCCGGGTACATAGGCGGCCCCATCCGAATTACGCATAGTTTCAGTCCTCCAACTCCGCTCGCGGCCCCGCCAGCCCCTCGGACCCGGGCCCGACGAAGCTTCCCCAAGCAGGTTTCGTGCCCGATTTAGATAACCGCCGTCGCGTTGCGCAACATCTGCGGCGCAGCGAGATAAGCCCGCGGTTCGACGGGCCGTTTGAAACCGACCATTTAATCGTCCGGCGCCTGCGGCGGTTTTCGAAAGCCCCGCGAGAAACCGCAACATTGCATCGATCCACCCGCCTGCGCGCACCGCCGTCTCCGGCGAATCCCGAGCGGACCGCACGAACGTGCGCGCGCAATATCCGGGTATATATCTTTGCCCGCATTTACGGCAGACTGCGCTGCCATTAGTATGCTGCCGCGCGCCAGGGACTGGCCGTTATCCGACCATTCTCCCCGGAGGCTCCATGTCGATCGATATCTCCACGCTGTCCGCGAAAGAGCTCGAGTCCCTGATCAGTCAGGCCAAGAAGCGCAAGACCACCTTGAACAAGCGCAAGCCCATCGCGGCGGTGCGCAAGAGAATCAGCAGCCTGCTCAAGGCCGAGGGTTATACCCTGGAAGAGCTGTTCGGCGGCGCCGCCCCGGCCGCGCGCGGCCCCAAGGCCAAGGCCGTCAAGGCCGCTCCGGCCGCGCGCAAGGCGCGCAAGCCGCTGGGCAAGGTCGCCCCGAAGTACCGCAACCCGGCCAATACCGGCGAGACCTGGACCGGCCGCGGCAAGCAGCCGCGCTGGCTGGCCGCTTACACCGCCGCCGGCAAGAAGCTGGAAGATTTCCTGATCAAGTAATCGGATCGGAACGCCGAACCCAGGAAAACGCCGGCCTTGCGCCGGCGTTTTTCGTTACCGCGATCCGCTGGATTCTTCCGCCCACGCGTGCCGACTCGCCCATTCCGGCGGATAATCCAGCCCTCGCCACCCGAGGTTTACGGATGAACCTTCACCGCCGCTGGACAATATCCGCCGTCGCCCTGGCCCTGCTCGCCGTATCCGCCGAGGCGGCCGCCAACGTCGGTTTGCCGTTGCTGCTGACGGTCAATTTCATCGTATTCGCCGTCGGCGGCATCGCCGTGGTGCTGGTGGAATGGTTGGCGCATATCAAACTGAGCGGTTCGCGCCCGGGCGCGGCGCTGGGCGACGTGTTTTGGGCCAATCTGCTTTCGACCGTGGTAATCGGCCTGCCCCTGCCCTGGCTGATCGCGGCCGCAAGTCAAATCGCCGCGAAACACAACGACGCCGCGGCGTTGGTGCTGGCGGCGGGCACCTGGAGCTTCGACGGTTTCCCCGACCCGCGTTTGAGCCTGGGTTTCACCTTCGCCTATCTGGCGCTGTGTTTCGTGCTGACGGTGTATTTCGAAGCCTGGGTGATCGCGCGGCGCTGGCGCCGGCGCGGCGCGCAGCCGGCGCGCTCGGCGCGGGCGTTGAGCTGGATCGGCAACGGCCTGACTTATACCGGCCTGCTGATCTTTTTCGTCTGCGAATTCGCCTGGCCGATGCTGCGGGCGAACAGTTAAAGATTGCGCCGCGACGGCAGCAGCAAATTGCCGAATATCAGCCCGGCGATCAGCGCCAACAGAATATTCAACACCGCCAGCACCGCGTCCTGGCCGACGTTGACGTCCTGCTGCTGGATCATGCTCAGCAACCCGCGCAGGCTGACGCTGCCGGGCACCAACAAAATGATGCCGGGCACGCGGATGATCGCGCCGGGCCGGTTGCCCCAGCGCGCGTAGGCATTGCCCAGCGCGGTCATCACCAGCGCGGCCAGAAAGATCCCGGCCGGGCTGCCCCAGGCCAGGCCGACGAAACGCGAGATCAGATAACCGCCCGCGGCGGCCGCCATCACCTTGGGATAATCGCTGCGATGGGCGCGGAACAACACCGCGAACGCGTACGCCGAGACCGCCAGCCCGCACCATTCGACCCAGGCTTCCTGCGGCCGCGACGCGCGCACCACCGGCGGCAGGCCGACCAGATCGGCGATGTACAACCCGATCACCGTGCCGACCGCGAGTTTGACCACCGTGGTCAAGGCCCCGGCGAAGCGCGCGGTGCCGGAGACCAGATGCTGATTGGTCAGCTCGTTGACCGCGTTGGTCAGCGCCATACCCGGCAGCAGCACGATCAGCGAAGCGATAATCACCGTGTTCTGGTTCAACGGCGAAATGAAGTTGGCCACCAGCACCACGGTCAGCGCCGCGAACATGCCGGCGATCGCTTCCAGCGCCTCGCGCAGACGCGGCCGGCGGCCGGAGATGTCGACCAACAGGCCGATCATCAAGCCGTTGATCGCGGCCACCCCGATATCCAGCCACGGCAGCCGCAACAGGCTGGCGACCGCGCCCGCGGCCAGGCCATAGGCCAGCACCTGCATCGCGCGCCAGCGGCGGCTGCGCGGCCGGTCCAGCGCCTCCAGCGCGGCATGGCCGGCGGCCAGATCCAGATTGCCGGCCATCACCTCCTCGGCGATGCGGTCGGTTTCGCTGAGCCGGTACAGATCGTTTTCGCCGGGCGGCAGCCGGATCACCCGGGTGGTGTCGCTGTCGCCCATCGGCCGGTTGGGATCGCTGAAGGTCAGGATCAGGCCGGTCGGATTCGACCACGGCTCGCATTCCAGCCGCAGTTTTTGCGCCACCGCGGTCACCGCGCCCTCCAGGCGCTGCGCCGTGGTTCCGTAACTGTGCAGACGCTCGGCCAGCTCGACCACGAAGGCGATGCGGGCGGCGTAGCTGGTGGCGCTGAGCGGATGCGGGGTGGACATGGCGGTGAAAGGATCGCATGGGCCCCGGGGCGTCGGGAATCGGCAATGCGGTCCCGGCCCGCGCGACAGCCGAACGCGATTCATCGAGCCACCGCCATGCTGTCGCCACCACGCATCGACCCGGCCCCACACGTGACACTCACCAAGTCGTCACTAGCCTGTATCCTCCCGCCCGAGGCTCTATGACCGTATCGACCACGCAAGCGCCGGAAATCGCCGCCGATGGCCAAGCGCCCTCGCGGCTACGCCTTTCCGGTTGCTGGACGCTGGAGCATGCGGTCGCCATCGGCGACGCGCTCAAGCACGTGCCCGAAGGCGTCGACGAGATTGATGCGACCGGGGTCGAGCGCCTGGATTCGGTCGGCGTGCTGCAGCTGATGCGCTACGCGCGCCGGCACCAGCTCGATTTCGATCAGGCCTTCAGCTTCCACGACAGCCATCGCGCCCTGGTCAGCGCGATCGAAGACGTCGCCGATGAGCGGCCGAAGAAGAAACGCGAGTACGGCTTCCAGGCCGCGCTCGCGCGCCTGGGCTTTGCTGTCACCGACAACTGGAAGGAAGTACTGGCCCTGGTCGCCTTCTTCGGCGAAACCCTGGTCAAGATGCTGCGGTTGTTCAAGAACCCGGGCCGCTTCCGTCCGACCGCCACCGTCCACCACATGGAACAGGTCGGCCTCGACGCGGTGCCGCTGATCGCGCTGCTGTGCTATCTGGTCGGCGCGGTGGTGGCGTTCCTGGGTTCGACCATCCTCAAGGATTTCGGCGCGACCATCTTCGTGGTCGAGCTGGTCAGCATCGCCTTCCTGCGCGAATTCGGCGTGCTGCTGACCGCGATCGTCCTGGCCGGCCGCACCGCCAGCGCGTTCACCGCGCAGATCGGCGCGATGGTCAGTCGCGAGGAAGTCGACGCCATCCGCACCCTGGGCATGGACCCGGTCGATCTGCTGGTGATCCCGCGGGTGCTGGCGCTGCTGGTGATGCTGCCGCTGCTGACCTTCATCGCGATGGTCGCCGGCCTGCTCGGCGGCCTGACCGTCGGCGCGTACGGCCTGGACATCCCGCCGCAGCAATACCTGGGGCGCATGCACGACACCATGCAGCTGCGCCATTTCCTGGTCGGCATGTGCAAGGCGCCGATCTTCGCCCTGCTGATCAGCCTGATCGGCTGCCTGGAAGGCCTGCAGGTCAAGGGCACCGCGCAGTCGGTCGGCGAGCGCACCACCTCCAGCGTGGTCCAGTCGATTTCGCTGGTGATCGTGCTCGATGCGTTCTTTGCGATCTGGTTCATGGAGATGGGCTGGTGAGGCCGGGGCTGGGGATCAGAGGTCGGGGCACTGAGGCTGCGCGTAGCGCGGACCGACTCGCTCATCTTGCAGGGGGTGCGTTGTGACAGTTCCGCAACCCCAATCCGCCAACCCCGCGGCCGACGACGACGTCATCATCCGCATCCGCGGCCTGGTCAATCACTTCGGCGACCAAGTCGTCCACGATGGCCTGGACCTGGACGTCAAGCGCGGCGAGATCATCGGCGTGGTCGGCGGCTCGGGCACCGGCAAGTCGGTGATGATGCGCTCGATCCTCGGGCTGCGCCGGCCCAACGACGGCGAGATCCAGGTGCTCGGCATCGACGCGCGCAACCCCGACCCGCGCCTGCGCCGCGAGATCGAACGCAACACCGGCGTGCTGTTTCAGGACGGCGCGCTGTTCTCCTCGCTGACGGTCGGCGAGAACGTGCAGGTGCCGCTGAAGGAGTACCACGGCGACCTGCCCGACTCGCTGCGTTACGAGCTGGCGCTGCTGAAGGTCAAGCTGTCGGGCCTGCCTGCCGATGCGATCGACAAGCTGCCGTCGCAGCTGTCCGGCGGCATGCGCAAGCGCGCCGGCCTGGCCCGCGCGCTGGCGCTGGACCCGCCGCTGCTGTTCCTGGACGAACCCACCGCCGGCCTGGACCCGATCGGCGCGGCCGCGTTCGATCGCTTGATCCGCACCTTGCAGCAAGCGCTCGGCCTGACCGTGTTCCTGATCACCCACGACCTGGACACGCTCTACGCCATCTGCGACCGCATCGCCGTGCTCGCCGACAAGAAAGTCATCGCCTGCGCGCCGATCGAGGAAGTGGAAAAGATCGATCACCCGTGGGTGCAGGAGTATTTCCACGGCCCGCGCGCGCGCGCGGCCCAGGTGGCGCGCGACAAGAACGCGGCCGCAACCCACGGCCATTCGGATGCGCGGCGGGGATGACCGGGCTATGGGCCAATACCGACACGCTGTGGAGCGTGTCGATCTGGGGCATGTTGTGCGCGGCCGCGGCGCTGTTGTGGTGGCCGAAAGCGCGCAAGCTCAGTCTGGGGTTGCTCGCGGCGACGACGGTCGCCGGGTTGGCGCGCGGGCTGCTCGACCCGATCGCGCTGATCTTCTTCGCCCTGTTGATCCTGGCCGCGTGGCTGGTCCTGCCGGCGCGCGCCAAGGGCTGGCGCATCGCCGGGCACGTGTTGTTCGTGCTGGTCGCGTTCGCGCTGGGCTTGCATCTGCTGCCGGGCTTCAACAACCCGCAACTGGTCGACGCGCTGCGGCTGACGCCCGAGTCGGCGCCGATGTCGCTGTATCTCAACTTCGACAAACCGCTGGCCGGCTTCTGGCTGCTGCTGTGCTGGCCGTTGCTGCGCTTGTTCGGCGAAGGCCAGCGGCCGCTGGCGGCTTCGCTCGGCGCCGGCTTGACCGGCACGGCGCTGGCGGCGTTGTTGTGCCTGGGCCTCGGGCTGGCGTTGAACATCGTCGCCTGGGCACCGAAATGGCCCGAATTCGGCGCGCTGTGGGCGCTCAACAATCTGTTGCTGGTGGCGCTGACCGAGGAAGCGATGTTCCGCGGTTACCTGCAAGAATCGTTGCAACGCCGCTGGCAGGCCGTGCGCAATGGCCAGTGGTATGCCGTCGGCGTGGCCGCGCTGGCGTTCGGCCTGGTCCACCTCGGCGGCGGCTGGCGCTTCGCGCTGGTGGCGACGCTGGCGGGGCTGGTCTACGGCTGGGCTTATCGCAAGGGCGGCCTGCTCGGCGCCGTGCTCGCGCATTTCGGCCTCAACCTGATTCATTTCACCGCGTTTACCTACCCCATGCTGGCATGATGCCGGCCAGGGCTTTATCGCTCAAAGGTGCCTGATGGAAACCAAGGCCAATTACGTCCTCATCGGCGCGTTCACCATCGTGGTGACGCTGTTCCTGCTGCTGTTCGCGCTGTGGGCGGCCAAATATTCCTCGGAGAAGAGCTGGCGCGAATACGCGGTGATCTTCAACGAGCCGGTCACCGGCCTGTCGGAAGGCAGCACCGTGCAATACAACGGCATCGGCGTGGGCACCGTGCAGCAGCTGAGCCTGGCGCCGGACGATCCGCGCCGGGTCATCGCCAAGCTGCGCCTGCAGGCCGACGCGCCGGTCAAGACCGACACCCGCGCCAAGCTGTCGCTGACCGGCATCACCGGCACGCCGATCATCCAGCTCACCGGCGGCAGCCCCAACAGCCCGGCGCTGGCCGACGCCGAGCGCAGCAGCGAAATCCCGATCATCCAGACCGAAGCCTCGGCGCTGCAGAACATCGCCGACACCGCCAACCGTTTGGTCGCGCGCCTGGATCAGGTGCTCAGCGACGACAACGTCAAGCACGTGTCCAACACCCTGGCCAACATCGAATCGCTGACCGGTTCGATCGCCGATCAGCGCGGCGATTTGCGCGAACTGATCGCCAACGCCAAGAAGTCCAGCGAACAACTCAGCCAGACCCTGGCCACCACCAACAAGGCGGTGGAAACGGTCGACCGCGAATTGGCCGGCAAGCTGCCGGGCATCATCGACAAACTCGACGGCACCCTGACCAAGCTCGACTCGGCCGCCAACGGCGCCAACGGCATCCTCAACGACAACCGCGCCGCGATCAGCAGCTTCGCCAACGACGGCCTGGCCCAGCTCGGCCCGACCCTGACCGAACTGCGCTCGCTGGTGCGCGACCTGCGCCGGATCAGCGACCGCCTGGACAGCAATCCGACCCGCTACCTGCTCGGCCGCGACGCGACCAAGGAATTCGAGCCGGAAAAGGCCGCGCGATGAACCGCCCTCTTTTTCGTTCGACCGAACCTGCGATGACGACCATGACGACGACCCGCGCGCCCCGCCGCTCCTTCGCCGCCAAGCAATCGGCCCTGTTCGCCGCCGGCATCGTTGCCGCGCTGAGCCTGAGCGGCTGCTCCTCGATTCTCGGCGAGAAGCCCAAGGCGCCGACCGTGCAATACGCGCCCGACCCGCGCGTGCAGGCCGATCCCTCGTGGCCCAACGCCAACTGGCAGCTGTCGCTGAGCGCGCCCAACGCCGCGCGCATGATCGACAGCCTGCGCATCGCCGTGCGCCCGACCGGCAACGAGATCCAGGTCTACAAAGGCGCCGCCTGGGCCAAGCTGCCCAGCAGCATGATCGAGGACTCGTTGCTGCGCACCCTGGAAGACTCCGGCAAGATCGCCGCGGTCGCGCGCCAGGGCTCCGGCATCGCCGCCGATTACAAATTGGTCCTGGACATGCGCCGCTTCGAATCCGATTACGCCGCCGGCGCCGCGCTGCCGGCCGCGGTGATCGAGATCAACGCCAAGCTGATGCACAACGCCGACCAGAAAGTGGTCGCCTCGCGCACCTTCCTGCAATCCAGCCCGGCGGCGACCGCCGAAGTGCCCGACGTGATCCAGGCCTTCGAGACCTCGCTGGAAGCCATCACCGGGCAGATCGCGGGGTGGACGCTGACATCGGGCGATGCGCACGAGAAAACCCACGACAAGCCGTCCCGACGCTGAGCCAGCCGTTCCACTGACGCGCTTCGGCGCGCCGACGACAGCTTGACGACAGCGTTGTATTAGCTTGATCGGCAACACAAGCGGCCCCGCGCCGCGCTCCTAGACTGCGCGCCCAACCATTCCGCGCCTCTGGGAGGCTGCATGACCGCACCGTTTTCGCAACGCCGCCGGGTCTCGGCGCGCCGCGCCCTGCTGACCCTGGCGCTGACCGCCGAACTGATCGCCTGCATCGGCGTGGCCCAGGCCACGCCGGCGGGTACGGTCGATTACGAAACCATCGGCGCCACCCCGCTGCGCGCGATCGGCCTCGACCTGCAGGCGCCGAGCGCCGATACCGAAGTCATGCTCGGCGCGCGTCTGCAGAATCCGCAGAACGTCACCTACGAACAGATCGTGTTCGCCGTGCGCGACGCGGACGGCCGCAATTTCGATATGGGCCACCAAAGCAACTACACCGTCGGCACGACCCAGCGCGAGCTGACCGCGCGCGGGCTGCTGCCGGCCGGGCAGTACCGCTACTGGGTGTCGCATTACCAAGGCGGCACCTGGACCAATCTGCTGCCCGAGCGCAGCTTCACCGTCGCTGCCGCGGCGCCCAGCAATCCTTCCACCACCCGTCCGCTCGGCGCGGGCACCAACTGGGTCTACAAGTTCGGCGACGAGTTCAACGCCACCGCGGTGGACTGGAACAAGTGGGCCGACAACTCCTCGGCCGAATCCGACAACGGCCACGGCAACCCCGGCAATCAGCAGCTGGAGTGGAATCACGCCGCCAACTGCTCGATCAAGAACGGCGCGCTCAACATGCTGGCCAAGCGCGAACGCGTGCGCTCGCCCTCGGGCAACACCTACGACTGGACCTCGTGCCTGCTGTCCTCACACAAGCGCTACAACTTCCGCTATGGCTTCATCGAAGCGCGGATGAAGCTGCCGGCCGTGGCCGGTTTCTGGCCGGCGTTCTGGACCTTCCAGGCGCCGGGCGCGCAGCAGTGGAACGAAACCGATGTGTTCGAGTATTACTCCGACAACAAGAGCCGGCTGTACTTGAACCAGTACGTGGTCAAGAACGGCGTCGAGCAGACCGATTACTTCCCGCTCGACATCCGCTTCGATCCCAGCGCCGATTACCACGTTTACGGCGCCGACATCGCGCCCGACGCGACCCGCTTCTACATCGACGGCAAACTGGTGCGCACCACCAGCAACGTCAGCCAGATCGAGAGCTCGATCCTGGTCGATCACTTCGTCTACTCGATCAAGCCGCCTGCGGCGAGCACGCAATCTGCGGTGACCTACGTGGACTACATCCGCGCCTGGCAGCGCCCTTAATCGGCCGCAGCTCAGACGCCGCTGCGGTCGCGGAGCCTCCGCGACCGCAGCGGCAACCGGCGATCCGATCCCGGCGCCGCCCGCTCAGCGTCGCCCGATCACCCGAAACGTCAAATTGATCCGCTCGCCCACCGGCTTGGCGGTACGCGGCAAGGCGTGCCGGTAGTTCGCCTGGGTCGGCCCGGACATCACCAGCAAACTGCCGTGTCCCAGTTCCAGCGCCGCCTTCAGATCGGCGCGCTGGCGGTGCTTGAGAGTGAAACGGCGGCGCGCGCCCAGGCTCAGCGAAGCGATCGTCGGCGCCGGCCCGAGTTCGGGCTCATCGTCGCTGTGCCAGCCCATCGCATCGCGGCCGTCGCGGTAACGGTTGGCCAACACGCTGTTGAACGGCGCGCCGAGTTCGCGCACCAGCCGCTCGCGGATCGCCCGCAGCGGCTCCGGCCACGGCCAGGGCGTGAAATCGGTGCCGGAGTAGCGGTAATGCGCCTGCGGATCGCCGATCCAACTGCTCAGGCGCGGCGAATCGTGTTCGCGGCCGAGCAGGCGGATCCGGTGCACCTCCCAGTTCACCTGCTCCAGCAAGGCCTGGCGCAGCGCATCGGCCTGCTCGGCGGCGAGCCAACTAGGGTCGAAGGCCAGTTCGGCGTCTTGCAGCGGCAGGCGATTGAGCGGCATGGCGCGCACGCTAGCACGGGGCCCGCCGGGCGACTTTCCGGATCCTGCGCTGCCGGTCACGCCCGCCGGCGGCCGCGGTCACGGCGCAAAACCGTACCGAACGTCCCGCAACCGGCCGGAAATCCGCCCCGGAACCCGTCGCCCGCCGCGGATTTCCGGGCTCGGTTGGCGCCTGTCGGGCAAACCCGCGACAATGG
Organism: Pseudomonas sp. CGJS7; assembly: GCF_036961695.1. NCBI lineage: Bacteria > Pseudomonadati > Pseudomonadota > Gammaproteobacteria > Pseudomonadales > Pseudomonadaceae > Pseudomonas > Pseudomonas sp. CGJS7. Next base: position 13,419 of record NZ_JBAMDI010000134.1, read on the forward strand.
GCGGATTGCACGCACGAGTACCGCCAGCATGAGCGAACAGCCGATCGACTCGGTCCAGCCGTCCGACACGCCAGCCATCGAGATCGAACGCGACGTCATGGAGTACGACGTCGTCACCGTCGGCGCCGGCCCGGCCGGCCTGTCGTTCGCGATCCGGCTCAAACAGCTCAACCCCGAGCTGTCGGTGTGCGTGATCGAGAAATCCAGCACCATCGGCGCGCACATCCTGTCGGGCGCTGTGATCGAGCCGGCGCCGCTGGACGCGCTGCTGCCGGGCTGGCGCGACAACCCGCCGCCGATCTGCGTGCCCGCCGGCGAGGACGAATTCTGGTTCATGACCAAGACCGGCGGCTACAAGTCGCCCGTGGTGCCGCCGGACATGAACAACCACGGCAACTTCATCGTCAGCCTCGGCGCGATGTGCGCGTGGATGGCGCCGCAGGCCGAAGCCCTGGGCGTGGAGATCTACCCGGGCTTCGCCGCCTCGGAAACGCTGCACGACGCCGACGGCCGCGTCGCCGGCGTGCGCATCGGCGACATGGGCATCGCCAAGGACGGCAGCCACAAGTCCGGCTTCACCGCCGGCATCGACATCCGCGCCAAGCTCACCGTGTTCGCCGAGGGCGCGCGCGGCCATCTGACCAAGCGGCTGATCAAGCGCTTCGGGCTCGACGCCGGCAGCGATCCGCAGGGTTATTCGATCGGCATCAAGGAACTGTGGCAGGTGCCCGAAGACCGGGTCACCCCGGGCAAGATCGTCCACAGCGTCGGCTGGCCGGCCGACAGCCGCACCTACGGCGGCAGCTTTCTGTATCACCTGGACAAGGGCCGCATCGCCCTGGGCTACGTCAGCGGACTGGACTACCGCGACCCCGACTACAAGCCGTGGGAAGCGTTCCAGCAGTGGAAGAACCACCCGCTGATCAAGCCGCTGCTGGACGGCGGCAGCATCGTCTCGGCCGGCGCGCGCGCCATCGTCACCGGCGGCTACCAATCGCTGCCCAAACTGGAAATGCCCGGCGCGCTGCTGATCGGCGACGGCGCCGGCCTGCTCAACGTGCCCAAGATCAAGGGCACCCATCAGGCCATCCGCAGCGGCATGCTCGCCGCCGAGCACCTGGCCTCGCAGCAATCGGCGCAAACGCTCGACAGCGCCGGCTTCGACGCCAAGCTGCGCGCCTCCGAGGCGATGGCCGAGCTGAAGAAAGTCCGCAACATCAAGCCCGGATTCAAGAAGGGCTTTTGGTTCGGCATGCTCAACGCCGGCTGGGAAACCATCACCGGCGGCGCCTCGCCGTGGACGCTGAAGAACAAGCCCGACTGGTCCTCGCTGCAGAAACTCGGCGAAGCGGAAAAACCCAAGCGCGACTACATCGACCGCAGCCTGGCCCCGCGCGACCGTCTGGCCTCGGTCTACTTCGCCGCCACCGAGCACGACGAAGACCAACCGGTGCACCTGAAGGTCGCCGACACCAACGTCTGCATCACCCAGTGCGCCGAGGAATACGGCAACCCCTGCACCCGTTTCTGCCCGGCGGGCGTGTACGAAATCGTCGAAGAAGCCGGCGCCAAGCGCCTGCAGATCAACTCGGCCAACTGCGTGCACTGCAAGACCTGCGACATCAAGGATCCGTACGAGATCATCAATTGGGTGACGCCTGAGGGTGGGTCGGGGCCGAATTACCAGAACTTGTAAGGCAATCGCCAGGGAAAGGCCGAGCATTCGAGCTGAGCGGCTTCTCAAACGGTAGGGCCGCCACCCCGATGGGACCGCGCCGTGCCGCTCTACGCCGCCGCGGCCCGCGGCCTCGCCAGCCGCCGCCATCAAGCAAAGGCACCGCCCCAACTTTCCGATCCGCGAGCAAAGAGCTCCGCGCACACCGATCCGGATAGCTTTCTATCCACAAATACACAACGAACCCTGCAAGCCAGCGCAAAAGAAAAAACGCTTACGACCTTATCGTTCGCAATGCACGACAGGCGACGCCCACTGACGCTTCTCGGCCACTGCCGTGTGATGCGTCCCTGATCGAGCCCTGAGCGAAGCATGATAAAGGCCAAACTTACGAGCATCGCCAGGCATGTCTACCCATTCGGGCGCCTGCTGGAGCAAAGAGACAACGGCTTACGCCATATAAGCCTGCTCACCGCCGAGCTGACCGATCGCGAGAATGCGCTCACGCAATTGCGCTCCGAGCTTGACCGATCGCAGCGGCATACCGAAGCCATGGGCACCGAAGCGGACCCGCCCGGCACCCGGCTCGCCGCCGAGAACCAACGTCTGGAGCGGGAAAGGCTCGAACTGCTTGGCGAACTGACGCGGTGCAATGCGACCATCGAAACCTTGCAAGGCATCCCCAAGCGCGGGCAATACGAGAGACCCGCATTCGCACATTGGGGCGAAGATCAAGTCGCCGCTCATTTCCTCGGCGAAGTCGAATCCGGTTTTTATGTCGACCTGGGCTGCTATCACCCCAGGCTTTGCTCGAATACCAAACTCCTGCACGAACGCGGTTGGTCGGGGATCAATGTCGATGCCAATCCATTCATGATCCAGGAATTCGAGCGCGATCGTCCGAACGACACCAATCTCAACATCGCCATCGGCGCCGAGCGTGGCCAAGCGAGATTCCGTCTGTTTCACGACTGGGCTTCCAGCAACACCACCTCGGCCGAGTTCGCCGACTACATCGCCAAGCGCGAAGGCATCGACATCGCTCGCGAAATCACCACCGAGGTGTATCCGCTGCGCGACATCCTGGAGCGCCATGGCGGCGATCGACGCGTGGACTTCCTCAATATCGACATCGAGTCGGTGGATATCCAGGCATTGGAGTCGAACGACTGGCAACGCTACCGACCGGCGCTGCTCGCGATCGAGGATTTCGATTTCGAATTCGCCACGCCCGACAGCTCGCCGATCTACCGCTACCTGATCGACCAGGGCTACGACATGGTCTCGCGTTGCGTGTTCACCAGTTTCTTCATCGACGCCACGTTGCCGGCCGACGATCCGGTCTACAAGCACCACGCAACGCGCCCGGGAACCCGCAAGCAGTAACCCCCCACCGGCCGCTCAGATCCTCTTGCCGATACCTCCGGGGAAAAACAAAGGCCGCCTGACGGCGGCCTTCGATATGCGGTCCATTGCATCGGAAAACATCGACGCGCCGATGCGCGGCGCGAAGCCTTACGTCCCGGTCACTTTCCAGTTCAGGTCCGACACGGTGGTTGTCATTCCCGAGCCCGGCTGCAAATCCTTACCGTTCATCAAATGGATGACGTTCTGGCCGTTGCGTTGATTGCGCCAGAAAATATCGGCCTTGCCGTCGCCGTTGTAGTCGCCGCTGTTGACGATCTGCCAATTCTGATCGGCCTCGGTATGGACCAAATCCACCGAGGTCGGCGCCGCCGCGCTCATGGTCCACAAGTAACACTGGCCGGTTACGCGATGGCGCCAATACAGGTCGCTGCGGCCGTCGCCGTTGAAATCCGCGATCGCCGCCACGCGGAAATTCTGATCGTCCACGCCTTGGACGCCGCCGGAACCGGGGAGCTTGTTGAACCCCGACATCAGGTGCATGAAGTTCTGGCCGGTGACGGTATTGCGCCAGAAAATGTCGGCGTAACCGTCGCCGTTGAAATCGCCGGCGCCCACCACCGTCCAATTCATGTCCGGCTCGCGATGCACGGTTGCGACGTCGCGCGGCATGACGCCATTCATCAGCCACACGTCGTTGGTGCCGTTGACCATGTTGCGCCAATACAGGTCGGTGCGCCGGTCGCCATCGAAATCGCCCAGGGCGACGATCTTCCAGTTCAGATCGGCCACGGTGATCGAGAGCCCACCGCCGATCACCCGATCGCCGTTCATCAGATGGATGAACACCTGGCCGGTGACGACGTTGCGCCACAGCACATCCAGACGGCCGTCGCCGTCGAAATCGCCGGAACCGACCACGGTCCACGACTGATCCGGTTCGCGATGCACGGTCGCCGAGCGCGACAGCGCCGCGCCGGACATGAACCACAGATCGTTGTAACCGGTGGCCGCATTGCGCCAGTACACATCGGAACGGCCATCGCCATCGAAATCGTTGCGTACGTAAAGCTTGGCCGCGCGGAACGTGGCCATGATCGGAATAGTGGCGGTCAAGGTGCGCGCGTTGTCGGCGTTGTCGGCGATACCGCAAGCCTGCCCGCCGCAGAAGGTGATGCGGGGATTGGAGAACACTGAGTAGCCGTCCTGGCCTTCGTCGCCATACGCCATGATGGTGTGGAAGCCGTTCGCGCCGCCCTGCTTGTAGCCGAACGAATACGCGAACGCGCCATACGCCAAGGTGCCGCTGGAACTGGCGGTGGCGCGGTCGTGCTGCGCGCCCATGTTGTGGCCGATTTCATGCGCCAAGGTATCGTCGGTGCAGAAATAGGTCGTGCCTCCCGGGCCCGGATCGCGGCCGTCGCTGACCACCGAATACGCCGAACCTTCGTTGCGCGTGGTGTAAGACTGCTGTCCGCCGCCGATCAACCAGGCGATACCGCAGCCGCCGTTGGTTTGCTGATCGAACTTGCGCACCAGCGACACTACGTCGGCGCCGTACTGATCGCGCGCGGCGCGCAGGGCGTTGAAGGCGGGATCGATCGCGACCGAATTGGTGCCGGTCAATTTATCCAAGGTGCTGCCGTTGCTGGTGTCGTCGCGATAGTTGACCTGCACGGTCCCGACCAAACGCAGGCGCGCGTTGATCTGACTGTTGAGGTATGCGGTGTTGGCGACTTCGATCAGGAAGTTGATTCGGGTGACCGCCTGCGAGGAACCGCCCAACTCATTGGCGAAGCCGTTGGTGTATCCGATCACCGCATCGACGATGGTCGCGGCGTTGGCGGACTGCGCCGCGGCGGCGCCGACCGGCAACAGGCCGGTCGCGGCGCTGGATACGCCCGCGGCGGCGGTGGGAATCCGGTAATCCGGCTCGGTCGGCCGGGTGATGTGGTTGTCGATCAAAGCGATCTTGGCCGGATCGGTTTCGACCAGCCAAGCCTTGCCGTCGCGAATGGTCAAGCGCAACGGCGCCTTGCCCGGCTGGGCGATACGGCCGAACACGGCGTGTTCGCCGAAGGTGATGATGGCCTGATCGGAGGCGGCGCCGTTCTCGCTGCGCCCGACCCAGGTCCAGTCGCCCGAGGTGTGTTCGATATGGCGCTCGAAGCGGAAGTCCAGTTTCTCGCCCGAAGGCGCGGTCAGACTCAGGCGCCCGCCGGCGATCGCCGATATCGCGTGCGCTTCGCTGATATCGGCGCGGTGCCAGGTGTAAGCGCCTTCGCTCACCGCCGCACTGTGTCGCGGATAGGCGACCAGATCGCCGCGATCGGGCATCCCGGCAAAGCCCGGGGCGATCGCCCGGCGGCTCAACAACGCCCGAGCCTTCGGCAGGCTGGACCGCGCGGCGGCGGAGGGCGTGAGGGCCGAAGCCTGCGTCTGCGGAGCGCTTCCGACCGCGGTTACCGCCTCCTTGCCGGGATCCGACGACGTACAACCGGCCCCGAGAAGAGCCAAAACACCTGCGTAAACGAGCTTGCGCATAAATACAGAACCGGCCGGGAAACGAAAACCGAGGCATCCTGCATGCACATTCCCCAGACTTCAATACTCCAACGCCGGTTTTTGCCGCAGATTTAGCCACGCTACGCGCAAACGGCGAAGGTGCTTGCGATCCACGACAGAGTGAACGCGCGATTGCCGCTATTCAGCATCGAAACGATACGACGCCGGATTGACGCTGCTTAAGCTTCGCCGAGCCCCGCGCGAGTCGACGGTCGATACCCTCCCCGCCGACCCACGCCCCAGGTCGGCCGACGACGAACGGTCGTGCCCATGGCGCGAGTGGCCGGAACCGACGTGAGCACGGCTCCGAATGAGGGCAGCGCGGGACCTGCGCCGGACCACCCAGCACTGTGATGCGCATTGCATTTTTCCCAACGCGAAGCAGGACCGAAAGACCGCTCGGCGGCGCAATCGGCGCCGCTCGCCACGCCGCCGCGCCCGGCTTATAGCGGCCGCTCGGGCAATACCGCCACAATGCGCTGGTTGTCTGCCCACACTTGCCTTGCGCCATGAGCCCACTCGCTGCGCGGATCGCCATCGCCGGCCCCGCCCCACTCGCCAAGCGCGTACGTTCGCGCGGGCAGACCCTTCTCTTCGCGACGCAGCGTGGACGCGCCGATCGGTGAGCTCGCGCGTCGTCATCATCCAGTCGAACTACATCCCGTGGAAGGGTTACTTCGATCTGCTCGCCCACGCCGACCGGGTGGTGTTGCTGGACAGCGTGCAGTCGACCAAGAACGACTGGCGCAATCGCAATCAGATCAAGGCGCCCGGCGGCAAGCTGTGGCTGACCGTTCCGACCCGGCATTCGACCCGCATCCGCATCAGCGAGGTCGAAATCGCCGCCGCCGGATGGAGCCGCAAACATCTGGCCTCGTTGCGCAACAGCTATGCGCGCGCGCCGTTCGCCGCCCGCTATCTGCCGGAGTTGGCCGAGTTGTACGCGCAGGCCGAAGCCTGCCGGCATCTTTCCCAGGTCAACCGCATTTTCATCCGCTACTTCGCCGACACGCTCGGGATCCGCAGCGAGTTCGTCGAGGTCGAGTCGCTGCTGTCTTACCCCGAGCACGATGCCTTCGACCCGACCCAACGGCTGGTCGAGATCTGCAAACGCGTCGGCGCCGGAACCTATTTGAGCGGGCCGTCCGCCCGCAGCTACCTGGACGAATCCCGCTTCGCGCAGGCCGCTATCGCGGTGCGGTGGTTTGGCTATGATGGCTATCCGCCCTACCCTCAGCTGCACGGCGATTTCGACCCCGCCGTGTCCATCGTCGACCTGTTGCTGATGACAGGCCCGGACGCCCGCAAGTACGCGCTGCGCAATTGACCGACGCTTTCCGATGGAATCCAAGATGACCGCGAACATCCCTTACCGCCCCAGCGACGTGGTCGCCGCCAACGTGACCGTGCACAGCGCCATGGCCGCCACCTACAACGAGCGCGAGCCGCATTTCCGTCCCGAAAACCAGGCCAAAGTCCGCCAGGCGCTGCAAGCGCTGGCCAGCGACACCGGCGGCGGGCGCTTGCTCGACCTGGGCTGCGGTACCGGCTTCATCATCGACCTGGCCAAGGACCTGTTCGAGCGGATCGACGGCGTCGACATCACTCAGGCCATGCTCGACCGGGTCGATCTGTCCAGCGGCAACATCACCCTGCACAACCGTCAATGCGAGGACCTGCCGTTCGCCGACGGCACGTTCGACGCGGCGACCGCGTATTCGTTCCTCGACCATCTGGCCGACTATTCGCTGGTGCTGAAAGAGGCATATCGCACGCTGCGCACGGGCGGCAAGATGTACATCGACCTGCTGCCGAACAAGCACTTCTGGGACGAAGTCAACCGGGTCGGCGAACGCGACGGCCTGCAAGGCATCGACTCGGCCCTGGTCGAGCGCGAAGTGCGGATGCTGACCTCGCAGCACGAAATGGTCGAGCGCGACTACGGCATCGACGGCCAGGCCTTCCTCGCCGCCGAGCCGTGGAAGACCGCCACCCGCGGCATCGACTCGCGCGAGTTCGCCCGCATCGCCGGCGACATCGGTTTTTCGAAGGTCGACATCAGCTTCCAGTGGTACCTCGGCCAAGGCAATGTGCTGCATGGCCAGGGCCAACGCGAAGCCGACCTGGTCGAAAATTATTTGCGCTCGGTGCTTCCGATCTCCGAATCGCTGTTCAAGTACCTGCGCGTCGTACTGACCCGTTGACCGCATGAACGCCAACGTCTATCGCAGCGAGATCGAACGGGAAATCCGCGACAACGGCTTCGCCGTGGTCGGCCCGCTGGTCGATCCGGACACCGTCGCGCAGATGCGCGCGGCCCTGGAGATCGCCGTCGCCGGCGACATCCAGCGGTGGTCGGACAACCCTTGGTACAAGGACCACTGGATGGTCCACAACCTGCTGCAACGCGATCGGGTGTTCCTGCGTTTTCTCGATAACCCGCTGATGCACGAATACCTGTCGCGGCTGCTGTCGCCGTCGTGCATCCTCTACGCCTACACCTCCTCGAGCCTGCCGGCCAACGGCTCCAATCTCTCGCGTCGGATCCATGTGGATTCGCAAGCCGAGGCGCAGGGCTACGCGACCAATATCGGCGTGCTGTTGGCGCTGGACGATTTCAGCGACGACAACGGCGCGACCTATTACCTGCCCGGATCGCACCTCAGCCTGGAGGTTCCCGGCAACGAGGCGTTCTTCGAACGCGCGGTGCGGGTCTACCCGAAGGCCGGCGAAGCGGTGATCTTCAACGCGCGTACCTATCACTACGGCGGCACCAACACCACCCAGACGCCCAGACACGCGGTCACCCTGAATGTCTGCCGTCACTGGATGAAACAGCGCTTCGACTACCCGCGCATGCTCAGCAATGAGCAACTGAGCGAGCTCGGCCCCGTCGGCCGGCGTTTTGTCGGCATGGACAGCCGCACTCCCAGCAGCCTGGAGGAGTACTACGTCGCGCCGGAAGACCGCTTGTTCAAGGGCGGACAATACTGAGATGCCCGCGATGGCCAGCACGCTTTCGATTCTGGTGCCCGTTTACAACAACGCGGCGTTCCTGCAGGAACTGTACGCGCGCACGGCCGCCGCCCTGACCGAGTCCGCGATCGATTTCGAGTTGATCCTGGTCAACGACGGCAGCCGCGACCGCTCGTGGGAGATCATCCGCGAACTGGCCGCGGCCGACACCCGGGTCAAGGCGCTGTGCCTGAGCCGCAATTTCGGCCAGCACGCGGCGATCTCGGCCGCGCTGGAACACGCGTCCGGCGACCGCTTCGTGCTGATGGACGCCGACCTGCAGGACCGCCCCGAACTGATCCCGCAGTTGCTCGCCGAATTGGCCAAGCCTGGGCACGACATCGTCTACACCCTGAAGGAAGGCGGCGAAGAGGGAATGTTTCGGCGCATGACTTCGCGCGCGTTCCACAGCTTCGTCGGCAACAGCACCGGCTCGCACGCCGCCGCCAACATCGGTACCTTCCGCGCCTTCAACCGCAGTGTTGCCAGCGCCTTGTTGAACTACCGCGAACGCGCGGTGGTGTACGGCCCGTTGATGCACACCATGGGCTACCGGACCGCGTTCGTGCCGGTGCCGCGCGACGCGCGCATCGGTTCGTCCAGCAGCTACACCTTCGCCAAGCGCTTGGCGCTGGCGCTGCAGAGCATCGTCTCGTACTCGACCCTGCCGCAGAAACTGCTGCTGTGGACCGGCAGCTCGATCTGCCTGCTCAGCATCGCCTATCTGGTGGCGATCATCGTCCAGTACCTGCTGGGCTACGACGGCCTGCCGCAGGGCCTGACCTTGCTGGTGGTGCTGGTGCTGTTCCTGATCGGCATGGTGATGGTCGGCCTGGGCGTGCTGGCGGCCTACATGTTCCTGATCTACCGGGAGATCCTCGACCGGCCCCGCTACCATGTGCAGCAAGCCATCAACCTGGATTCGCCATGACTGTCCGACCCGAAGCCGGCGAGATTTACCTGGACACGCTCAACGAGGGCGATGCGGCCACGCTGCATCTGTGGCGCCAGGATCCGGACGTCAGCGAAGGCTCGTTGGCCTATCCGTTCGCGACCGGCATCGAGGCCGAGCGCGAATGGATCCGTTCGTTCGCGCCGCAGGGCACGCCGCGCGATCTGTGCTTGGCGGTCCGCGCCCGCGGGTCGGATGCGTTGTTGGGCTACTGCCAATTGCGCGCAATCGACTGGATCGCGCGGACCGCGGAGTTCGGCATCGTGATCGGCCCCGCGCAATCGCGCGGCCGCGGCCTGGGCAAGCGCGCGCTCGCGCTCACCCGCGACTATGCGGTCGGCCGCCTGGGCCTGCGCCGGCTTTGGCTGCGCGTGGTCGCGTTCAACAGCGCGGCGATCGCGTTGTACGAAAGCAACGGTTTCGTACTGGAAGGCCGCATGCCGCGCCACGCGCACAGCCGCGGCGGCCTGCACGATGTGTTGATTTATGGCTGGGAAGCGCCCGCGCGCCCCGCTGCGGACGCGGATTGAACCGAGGCCATCCGATGCATCCCCGCCTGATCGATCACGCCTGGATCCTGCTGACCGTGGCGTTCGCCACCTACAGCCAATTGATCATGAAATGGCGCATGTCCAACGCGGGCCCCTTGCCCAGCGGGCTGGCCGACAAGTTGCTGGCAGTGCTGCAGATCACCCTGCAGCCGTGGGTGCTGTCGGCGTTGTTGGCGACGTTCCTGTCCGGGCTGTGCTGGATGGTCGCGTTGACCAAGTTCGAACTCAACTACGCCTTTCCGTTCACCGCGCTCAATTTCCTCATCATCTATCTGGCCGGCACTTTCATCTTCGGCGAGCACAGCTCGGCCGGCCGGCTGATCGGCACCGTCGCGGTGCTGGTCGGCGTGCTGTTGATCGTGGTGTCCAATTCGGAGCCCAAGTAATGGCTCAGATCACCGGCGGGATACGGCGATTGCTGTCCAGCCCGATCGTCTACGACGCGTTCCAGGCCCTGCTCGGCGGAGACGCGGCGCGGCGCGAGATCGCCGACACCTACTTCAAGGCCCGCCCGGGCCATGTCGTGGTCGATGTGGGCTGCGGCACCGCCGAGATCCTGAATTTCCTGCCGCAAGGCATCCGCTATTACGGCTTCGATCTGGAGCAGGCTTACATCGACTCCGCGCAAGCGCAGTTCGCCGGCCGCGGCGAGTTCTATTGCCAGGACGTGACCTTGCTCGAAGCCGGACGCATACCGCCGTGCGAACTGGCGATTTCCTTCGGCGTGCTGCACCACCTGGACGACGACGGCGCCAGCCGCTTGATCGACAATCTGTACGGCCGGCTGGCCGAGGGCGGGCGCCTGGTCACGATCGACCCGGCTTTCGAGCCCGGACAATCGGTATTCGCCCGCGAAATGATCCGTCGCGATCGCGGCCAGAACGTGCGCTCCGGCGAGGGTTACTCGGCGCTGGTGTCCAGCCCGTTCCGCGACAAGCGCCTGACCGTACGCCACGATCTGCTGCGCATTCCCTATACCCACGCGATCATGGAATGCACGAAGTGAAGATTCCCTTCAACAAGCCGCACATGACCGGGCGCGAGCTGGATTTCATCGTCCAGGCCCACGCCAACACCCACCTCTCCGGCGACGGCCCGTTCACCAAGCGCTGCCACGCCTGGCTGGAAGCCCGCACCGGCGCGCACAAGGCGCTGTTGACCCATTCGTGCACCGCGGCGCTGGAAATGGCCGCGCTGCTGATCGACCTGAACCCCGGCGATGAAGTCATCATGCCGTCGTTCACCTTCGTCTCCACCGCCAACGCCTTCGTGTTGCGCGGCGCGGTGCCGGTGTTCGTCGATGTGCGCGCCGATACGCTCAATCTCGACGAACGTCTGATCGAAGCGGCGATCACCCCGCGCACCAAGGCGATCTGCGTGGTCCACTACGCCGGCGTGGCTTGCGAGATGGACACGATCCTGGACATCGCCGCGCGCCACGGCCTGCGGGTGATCGAGGACGCGGCGCAAGGGATTTATTCGACCTACAAGGGCCGGCCGCTGGGCGTGATCGGCGAGCTGGGCGCGCTGAGCTTCCACGAGACCAAGAACGTCATCTCCGGCGAAGGCGGCGCGCTGCTGATCCGCGACGCCGCGCTGGCCGAGCGCGGCGAAATCATCCGCGAGAAAGGCACCAACCGCAGCAAGTTCTTCCGCGGACAGGTCGACAAATACACCTGGGTCGATATCGGCTCCTCGTTCCTGCCCAGCGAGTTGATCGCCGCGTTCCTGGCCGCGCAGATCGAAGAAGGCGAAGCGATCACCCGGCGGCGGCTGGCGATCTGGGATCGCTACCATGCCTGGGCGGAAAAACACGAAGCCAGCGGCGTGGCGCGCCGCCCGGTGGTGCCGGCCGAATGCGTCCACAACGCGCACATGTACTACCTGCTGATGCCCGACCTGGAATGCCGCGCGCGCTTCATGGCGCGGATGAAGGAGATCGGCGTCGGCACGGTGTTCCACTACATTCCGCTGCACAGCGCGCCGGCCGGAATGAAATACGGCCGCGCGGTGGGCGAGCTGAGCGTCACCGATTCGATCAGCGAACGCCTGGTGCGCTTGCCGATGTGGGTCGGCCTGGAGGATCACCTGGATGAGGTGTTTCACGAGGCCGATGCGGCGATAGCGGCGCTCTGACCGCACCAACAAAAAGGCCGCCCCAGGGCGGCCTTTTCGCGCGTTGCGCCATCGCGATCAGGCGCTGAGCAACTCCACCCCAGTCTTCTCGCGCAACTCATCCGCGCTCACGCCCGGCGCCGACTCCACCAACACCAGACCGCGCTCGGTCACGTCCATCACCGCCAGTTCGGTGATGATGCGGTTGACCACGCCCAGGCCGGTCAGCGGCAAGGTGCACTCGGGCAGAATCTTGTGTTCGCCGCTCTTGGCGGTGTGCTCCATCAACACCACCACGCGCTTGACCCCGGCGACCAGATCCATCGCCCCGCCCATGCCCTTGACCATCTTGCCGGGCACCATCCAGTTGGCCAGATCGCCCTTGGCGGTGACCTGCATCGCGCCGAGGATGGCCAGATCGATGTGGCCGCCGCGGATCATCGCGAAGCTGTCGTGGCTGCCGAAATAGCTCGCGCCTTGGCGCGCGGTGACGGTCTGCTTGCCGGCGTTGATGAGGTCGGCGTCGACCTCGGCCTCGGTCGGGAACGGGCCGATGCCGAGCAGGCCGTTTTCGGACTGCAGCCACACGTCCATGCCTTCGGGAATGAAGTTGGCCACCAACGTCGGCAAGCCGATGCCGAGATTGACGTAAGCGCCGTCGGTGAGTTCCTGCGCGGCGCGCTGCGCCATTTCGTCTCTGCTCCAGGGCATTTCGAATTCCTTAAAGAAAATGGACGCGGGGTCAGGCGCGCACGGTGCGCTGTTCGATGCGCTTCTCGGGCGCGGCGTTGACCACGATGCGGTCGACGTAGATGCCCGGCAGATGCACGTGATCGGGATCGATCGCGCCGACCTCGACCAGTTCCTCGACCTCGGCGATGCACACCTTGCCGGCCATCGCGCAGGCCGGATTGAAATTGCGCGCGGTCTTGCGGAACACCAGATTGCCGGCCTTGTCGGCTTTCCATGCCTTGACCAGCGACACGTCGGCCTTCAGCGCGGTTTCCATGACGTAGTGGTGACCGTCGAACTCGCGGGTTTCCTTGCCCTCGGCGACGATGGTGCCGTAGCCGGTGCGGGTGAAGAACGCCGGGATGCCGGCGCCGCCGGCGCGCAGGCGCTCGGCCAGGGTGCCTTGCGGGTTGAATTCGAGTTCCAGTTCGCCGGACAGGAACTGGCGTTCGAATTCCTTGTTCTCGCCGACGTAGGACGAAATCATCTTCTTGATCTGGCGCGTTTCCAGCAGCAGGCCCAGGCCGAAACCGTCGACGCCGGCGTTGTTGGAGATCGCGGTCAGCCCCTTGGCGCCGCTGTCGCGCAACGCGGCGATCAGCGCTTCGGGAATGCCGCACAGGCCGAAGCCGCCGACTGCGAGGGTCTGATCGTCGGCGACGACGCCCTCCAGCGCTTGCTTGGCACTGGGGTACAGCTTGTTTTTCGCGGCGGTGGCCTGGGCCATGGGACAGCTCCATTGCGGGATGAGCGCAGTTTAACGCGGCCGTGGGTCGGGACGTAGCGGACTTTCGGGCAATGGCGCCACAATGCCTTGATTGTGTGCCGACGCTAGACTTGCGCCATGAGCCGACTCGCCCTGGTCACCGCCATCGCCACCGCCGCGCAGGACGAAGACCTGCCGCTGCTGCACGCCGCCTGCCTGGAACAAGGCCTGCACGCCGAGATCCGCGCCTGGGACGACCCCAGCGTGGCCTGGGCGCGATACGACGCCGTATTGCTGCGCTCGCCCTGGGATTACACCGAACGCTTCGATGAATTCAGCGCCTGGTGCCAACGGGTCGACGCCCAGACCCGGCTGCTCAATCCGTGGCCGGTGGTGCACTGGAACGCCGACAAGCACTACCTGGCCGACCTGGCCGCGCGCGGCGTGCCGGTGGTGGCCACCGCCTTCGTCGAGCCGGACATGGACCCGTTGCCGGCGCTGCAGGAGTTTCTGCTCGCCCACCCGCAGGCCGAGGAGTTCGTGGTCAAGCCGGCGATCAGCGCCGGTTCGCGCGACACCCAGCGCTACGCGCGCGCGCAGGAGTTCGCCGCGGCCAATCACATCGCGCGGCTGCTCGACGAAGGCCGCAGCGCGATGCTGCAGCCGTATCTGGTCTCGGTCGATCGCGACGGCGAAACCGCGCTGATCCATTTCAACGGCGCGTTCAGCCATTCGATCCGCAAGGGCGCGATGCTGCAGCGCGAGGACGCGCTGAATCTGCGCGCGGTGGAGCGGATCAACCCGCGCCAGGCCGGCGAGGACGAACGCGCGCTGGCCCTGCATGCGCTGACCGCGACCACGGCGCGGCTGGATCTGGAAGAACCGCTGCTGTACGCGCGGGTGGATCTGATCCGCGACGGCGACGGACAGCCGCAGTTGCTGGAACTGGAACTGTGCGAGCCCTCGTTGTTCTTCGCCCACGATCCGGGCAGCGCGGGGCGGTTCGCGCGGGTGTTGCAGGAGTTGCTGGCGACACAAGCCGACGGCTAAGTTTCGATTCCGA